>NZ_RCNW01000400.1:0-8470 GCF_004307605.1 Pseudomonas sp. Sample_24 | reverse complement strand
CGCTGCGCTTGCTCGACATGCGTCCGCCACTGCCGCGGCTTTTATCGAAAAGTTGCACGACATGCCCTGCATCTGTCAGGGCTTGTGCGGCTGAGAGTCCGGCGATGCCGGTGCCGATGATTGCGATAGGTACAGTCATAAGGGCCTCGTTTACCTTTCTGTACAGACTACGCCGGGGTTGAAACCTGTACAATATTGTTTTTTGGTATAACTTTTAGCGTTATCGTTCTGACAGCTTGGCCTATTGTTAAACACAGAGCCTGCCCGATATCAAAGATCCCTTGCTTATAAAAATAGACTAGTGATCAAGGTAAAACGCCACGCGAGGAAGAAGTCATGCACATATTGCTGACCGGCGGTACTGGTTTGATAGGACGTCAGCTTTGTCGACACTGGTTGAGTCAGGGGCATCGCCTGACGGTCTTGAGTCGTACGCCCGATAAAGTTGCGAAAATTTGCGGCGCTGCAGTGCGTGGTGTCGCACTGTTGGAAGACCTCGGTCAAGAACCGATTGACGCCATTATCAACCTGGCGGGTGCGCCGATTGCCGATCGACCATGGACGTCCAAACGCAAAGCGCTGTTATGGAGCAGCCGGATTACCTTGACCGAAACCCTGCTGGCCTGGCTGGAAAAGCGCGAGCAGAAACCCCGGGTACTGATCTCCGGCTCTGCCGTGGGTTGGTACGGTGATGGCGGCGAGCGGGAGTTGACCGAAGAATCACCGCCGGTGATCGACGACTTCGCCAGCCAGTTGTGCATCGCCTGGGAAGAAACCGCGCAGCGTGCGGAGGCTTTGGGGATTCGGGTGATCCTCATTCGCACCGGTCTGGTGTTGTCTGCCGATGGCGGCTTTTTGTCGCGCCTGCTGCTGCCGTTCAAATTCGGGCTGGGCGGGCCGATCGGCAACGGTCGGCAGTGGATGCCGTGGATTCATATCAACGATCAAATCGCCCTGATTGATTTTCTTCTGCATCGCAATGAAGCCAGCGGTCCATATAATGCCTGCGCACCGAAGCCGGTACGTAATCGCGAGTTTGCCAAAACCCTGGGCAGCGTATTGCATCGCCCGGCGTTCATGCCGATGCCGGCGCTGGCGTTGAAGGTCGGCCTGGGCGAGATGTCATTGTTGTTGCTGGGTGGTCAACGGGCCACGCCGGCGCGTTTGCTCGAAGCAGGATTCACCTTCCAGTTCACTGATTTGCGCGCGGCCCTGGACGATCTTTCCAGCCGCCTCTGAAATAGGACGTTGCATGACCGATCACGCGTTGCTTCTGGTCAACCTGGGCTCACCGGCCTCCACTTCGGTGGCGGACGTGCGCCGTTACCTCAATCAGTTTCTGATGGACCCCTACGTGATCGACCTGCCTTGGCCGGTGCGGCGTCTGCTGGTGTCACTGATCCTGATCAAGCGTCCCGAGCAGTCGGCCCACGCGTATGCTTCGATCTGGTGGGACGAAGGCTCGCCGCTGGTGGTGCTCAGTCGTCGCTTGCAGCAAGCGATGACTGCGCACTGGCATCACGGCCCGGTTGAGTTGGCCATGCGATATGGCCAACCGTCCATCGAGTCGGCGCTTACACGACTGATCGCCCAAGGGCATAAGCGAATAACCGTGGCGCCGCTCTATCCACAATTTGCCGACAGCACCACCACAACGGTGATCGAAGAGGTCCGGCGTGTTTTGCGCGAGAAAAATCTCAATGTGCAACTGTCGATACTCCAGCCGTTTTACGATCAACCAGAATACCTTGATGCGCTGGTGGCCACGGCCGGACCGTACCTGCAACAGGATTACGACCACCTGTTGCTGAGCTTTCACGGCTTGCCTGAGAGGCATCTGACCAAGCTCGATCCGACCGGCCAGCATTGCTTCAAGAATGAAGACTGCTGCAAGAACGCTTCGCCAGCGACCCTGGCGACCTGTTACCGCGCCCAATGCCTGCGTAGCGCAGCGGAGTTTGCCAAGCGCATGGGGCTTGCGGACGGCAAATGGTCGGTGTCGTTCCAGTCGCGCCTGGGGCGCGCCAAATGGATTGAGCCCTACACCGAAGCGCGTCTTGATGAGTTGGCCAAGTCGGGTGTGAAGAAACTATTGGTCATGTGCCCGGCGTTCGTTGCCGATTGCATCGAGACGCTGGAGGAGATTGGTGATCGCGGTAAAGAGCAGTTCCGCGAAGCGGGGGGCGAGGAATTGGTGTTGGTGCCGTGTCTCAATGATGACCCGCGTTGGGCACAGGCATTGACCAAGTTATGCGAAAGAGCGCCTTTGGCTCTCTAGGAACCCAACCTGTGGCAAGGGAGCTTGCTCCCGCTGGGTCGCGAAGCGGCCCCAAAATCTTGCAATAAATGAAGATTTTGTGGCTGCTGCGCACTGGTGCGCCAGACCGGTCAAGCGGGAGCAAGCTCCCTCGCCACAGGGATCGCCTGTTACACCAGCGGCTCTTCCGCCTTCTTGTGCTTCCAGCTGTCATTGCCCGGCAGGATCAGGTTCAGCGCAATCGCCACCACCGCGCACAGCGCAATGCCTTTGAGGCCGAAATCATCCGGGCCGGTGCCGGTACCCACCAACACACCGCCGATCCCGAACACCAGGGTCACCGACACAATCACCAGATTGCGCGCCTCGCCCAGATCGATCTTGTGGCGGATCAGCGTGTTCATGCCTACCGCTGCAATCGAACCGAACAACAGGCACAGAATGCCGCCCATCACCGGCACCGGAATGCTTTGCAGCAGGGCGCCGAATTTGCCGATGAATGCCAGGCTGATGGCGAATATCGCCGCCCAGGTCATGATTTTCGGGTTGTAGTTCTTGGTCAGCATCACCGCGCCGGTGACTTCGGCGTACGTGGTGTTGGGTGGGCCGCCGAACAGGCCGGCCGCGGTGGTGGCAATGCCGTCACCGAGCAGCGTGCGGTGCAGACCGGGTTTCTTCAGGTAATCGCGGCCGGTCACGCTACCCACGGCAATCACACCGCCGATGTGTTCGATAGCCGGGGCCAGGGCCACCGGAACGATGAACAGGATCGCCTGCCAGTTGAATTCCGGCGCGGTGAAGGCCGGGATGGCGAACCATGGCGCCGCGGCAATCTTCGCCGTGTCGACCACACCGAAATAGAATGACATGGCAAAACCCACCAGCACGCCGGAAATGATCGGCACCAGGCGGAAAATGCCTTTGCCGAACACGGCGACGATCAGGGTGGTCAGCAGCGCCGGCATCGAGATCAGCATTGCGGTCTGATAGTGAATCAGCTCGCTGCCGTCTCCCGCCTTGCCCATCGCCATGTTGGCGGCAATCGGCGCCATGGCCAGGCCGATGGAGATGATGACCGGGCCGATCACCACCGGTGGCAACAGGCGGTCGATGAAACCGGTGCCTTTGATCTTCACGGCCAAGCCGAGGAAGGTGTAGACGAAGCCAGCCGCCATCACACCGCCCATGGTCGCCGCGAGGCCGAATTGACCCTTGGCGAGAATGATCGGGGTGATGAAAGCAAAACTCGACGCCAGGAACACCGGCACCTGACGTCCGGTGACCACCTGAAACAGGATGGTTCCCAGGCCGGCGGTAAACAGCGCCACGTTCGGGTCAAGGCCGGTAATCAGCGGCATCAACACCAGGGCGCCGAAGGCCACGAACAGCATCTGTGCGCCGGACAGCACCGTGCGCCAGAGCGGATCGTTGAACTCTTGCTGCATGCTCACGCGTCCTTCTGCTTGGTGCCGAAGATCTTGTCGCCAGCATCGCCCAGGCCCGGGATGATGTAACCGTGTTCGTTGAGTTTTTGATCAATGGACGCGGTGTAGATGGTCACGTCCGGGTGAGCTTTCTCGACCACCGCAATGCCTTCGGGCGCGGCAACCAGCACCATGGCGCGGATGTCCCTGCAACCGGCCTTTTTCAGCAAGTCGATGGTCGCGACCATCGAGCCGCCGGTGGCGAGCATCGGGTCGATGATCATGGCCAGGCGTTCGTCGATTTCCGGTACCAGTTTTTCCAGGTAGGTGTGGGCTTCGAGGGTTTCCTCATTGCGGGCCACACCCACGGCGCTGACTTTGGCGCCCGGGATCAGGCTCAACACACCTTCGAGCATGCCGATACCGGCACGCAGAATCGGTACTACAGTAATTTTCTTGCCGGCGATTTTCTCGACCGACACCGTGCCGCACCAACCTTCGATATCGTAGGTTTCGAGCGGCAGGTCTTTGGTGGCTTCATAGGTCAGCAGGGCACCGACTTCCTGAGCGAGCTCACGGAAATTCTTGGTGCTGATGTCTGCGCGGCGCATCAGGCCAAGTTTATGACGGATCAGCGGGTGGCGGATCTCGAGGATGGGCATGGGAAAGGCTCCGGCGGCGGGCAAAAAAACCGGCCTAGATTAATCTATCCGAGGGTGTTGTCCTATAGACATAGAGTACGTTAGTCCACAAACGCTTGATCTGGCCTCGCTTGATGCGTACCTTTGCCCGCTTTTCCTGAACCGCCACCCCCCTCAATCCCCTGGAGAGCGCCATGTCCGCTGATCTCGAGCATATCCGTCAAATCATGCGAGAGGCTGACTGCCTGTACACCGAAGCTGAAGTCGAGGCGGCCATCGCCCGCGTGGGTGCACACATCAATGAAGAACTGGCGGACAGCAACCCGGTGGTGTTCTGCGTGATGAACGGCGGGCTGATTTTTGCCGGCAAACTGCTGACCCATCTACAATTCCCGCTGGAGGCGTCCTACCTGCACGCCACCCGTTATCGCAACGAAACCAGCGGCGGCGAGCTGTTCTGGAAGGCCAAGCCGGAAGTGTCGTTCATCGACCGTGACGTTTTGATCATCGACGACATTCTCGACGAAGGTCACACCCTGGGTGCGATCATCGACTTCTGCAAACACGCCGGTGCCCGCAAAGTGCACACCGCCGTGCTGATCGACAAGGATCACGACCGCAAGGCTCGCCCGGACCTGAAAGCCGATTTCGTCGGTCTGCCGTGCATCGACCGTTACATCTTCGGCTACGGCATGGACTACAAGGGCTACTGGCGCAACGCCAACGGGATTTTTGCCGTTAAAGGAATGTAAGACATGGATACGCCTCGCTTTCTCGATCAGACGTTGTTCGCGGAACTGGCCGGGAAAGCCGCGGCCAATCCTCGTGGACGTCAGCATTACAACTTCCATCAGATGGAAGACGCTTGCCATCGCATGGCGGTGGCGCTGCAGCCGTCCACGTACATTCCGCCTCACCGGCATCTGGGTGACAACAAGGCTGAAACCCTGCTTGTCCTCAAAGGACGCCTGGGTGTGTTGATCTTTGACGAGAACGGTACGGTGCTCAGCAAGACCGTGCTTCAGGCCGGTGGCGACTGTGTTGGCGTGGATCTGCCGACAGGCGTATTCCACGGCCTGGTGGTGCTTGAAGACGATAGCCTGATGTTCGAATGCAAGGCAGGGCCTTACCGCCCGGTCGGTGAAGGTGAACTTGCCGGCTGGGCGCCGCGCGAAGGCGAGCCTGGTGTTGCCGAGTATCACGCCTGGATGCGCGCGCAGTTCGATTGATCCAAGCCAGATCAAAGCATCGCAGCCTTCGGCAGCTGCTATAAGGGCCTGATGTACACCCTGTAGTCGCTGCCGAAGGCTGCGATCTTTGCTTTTAAAGCCATGATAGAGTGCTCGGCCCCGCCCTCCGGAGCCTTGTCATGAGCCTTTTGTTTCGCAGCTGCGCCGCTCTGTTGCTGACCCTCAGTCTGCCCCTGGCCGCTGCCCCGGCACCGATGCACGGGCAGTTCCTGCCTCCGGATGACCTGACTCTGCGTGACGCAGAGCCCGAGCAGCAGCAGTTGTTGCAAGTCACCGAATATTCGGTGGTGGTCGGCAGTCAGCGCCAGTCCAATCAGCAGCCGATCCCGGTGACCTCGCCGCTGCTGGTTCGCCTCAAGGGCAAATCCCTGAACAAGGGAGCAACCATCAGTCAGGTGCTGGTCAATTTCGACGGCGAAAGCAAAAGCCTGAAGAAACCGGTCTACGACGACAAAACCAAGACCCTGACCCTCTATTACCCGCTGGCGCAGTACCGGGTGGTGATCGATCTGTTGCGCAATGACACGGTGTATTGCCAGTTCTTGAGCTATGCCAATGGCCACATTTGGGCCGATCTGCACACAGGCGCCGTTCGTCCGCGTTGAGCCCGGCGCCCGCGCAGGGGTAAACTGCCTGCCCTGTGAAATGTCTGCGAGCTGGAGTCGGCAATGCGTAAAGATAAGAAACAAGTGATTGGTGACGAGATCGGCGATGAGCAGATCAAGTTGTTCCTCGATTTCGAACCGGTCGACGCGACTTCTCCGTCCCTGCACAAACTGGTCAAGGCCTACCGTGGCCTGCGCATTGATGACTTCGAGCGCTTCCTGACGTTCTTCGTCGAGGCCGGTTTTGACGTCAACGGCAAAGACGAGCAAGGCAATGACTTCATTGCCTTGATCAAGGATCAGCGTAATGCGGCCGAGTACATTGAACTGATCGACAAGGCTCGCGGCTGATCAATTTTTCCCTGTGGCGAGGGAGCTTTCTCCCGCTTGACCGGGCTGGCGCACCAGTGCGAAGCGCTCACAAGATTCTGGGGCCGCTTCGCAGCCCAGCGGGAGCAAGCTCCCTCGCCACAAAGAAGGTTTGACCGCCCATAAAAAAACGCCCCGTTCTCAAAGAGGACGGGGCGTTTTTCATGGGGCCGAATCAAGCGTAGCTTTCGGTCTCGCTGCTGGCTTCAACCAGTTCCAGGGCAACGTTGTTCTGCGTGTTGATCTTGCGATACAGCGCAGCGTCGGCTTCCAGGACTTTTTCACGGGCCGGGAAAATTTCCGCCAGTTTGGCAGCCCATTCGCCTTTGGCCTGGTTCGGGAAGCATTTTTCGATCAGTTCCAGCATGATCGAAACGGTTACCGAAGCACCTGGCGAAGCGCCGAGCAGGGCAGCGAGGGAGCCGTCCTTGGCCGCGACCAGTTCGGTACCGAACTGCAGGATGCCGCCTTTTTTCGGGTCTTTCTTGATGATCTGCACCCGTTGGCCGGCCACTTCCAGGCGCCAGTCTTCGGCTTTCGCTTCAGGGTAGAAGCGACGCAGGGACTCCAGTCGCTGCTCCATGGACTGCATCACTTCGCTGACCAGGTACTTGGTCAGGTCCATGTTGTTTTTCGCCACGGCCAGCATCGGGCCGATGTTGCCGGCGCGAACCGACAGCGGCAGGTCCATGAAGGAACCGTGCTTGAGGAACTTGGTGGTAAAACCGGCATAAGGTCCGAACAGCAGCGACTTCTTGCCGTCGACGACGCGGGTGTCCAGGTGCGGCACCGACATCGGTGGCGAACCCACGGCAGCCTGGCTGTAGACCTTGGCCTGGTGGTGCTTGACCACTTCCGGGTTGTCGCAACGCAGCCACTGGCCGCTGATCGGGAAGCCGCCAAAGCCTTTGCTCTCTTCGATACCCGAGGCTTGCAGCAGCGGCAGTGCCGCGCCACCAGCACCGAGGAAGACGAATTTGGCGTCGACTTCACGGGTGTTGCCGCTGTTGACGTCCTTGATGCTGACGGTCCAGCCACCGTTTTTGCGCTTGAGGCCGGTCACGCGCTTGCAGTATTTGACCTGGGCATCGGGTGCGCTGGTCAGGTGCTTGAGCAACTGGTTGGTCAATGCGCCGAAGTTGACGTCGGTGCCATTGATCACGCGGGTGGCGGCAAGGGTTTCGCCGGGGTCGCGCCCAGGCATCATCAATGGCATCCACTCTGCCATTGTCGCCTTGTCTTCGGTGTATTCCATGTCGGCGAAGGCGTGGTGCTTGCTCAGCACCTTGAAGCGTTCCTTGAGGAAGGACACGCCGCTGTCGCCCTGGACGAAACTCAGGTGCGGCACCGGGCTGATAAACGATTTGCACGAGCCGAACGTGCCTTTTTTGGTCAGGTACGACCAGAACTGCTTCGACACCTCGAACTGGGTGTTGATGTGCACGGCTTTCTTGATGTCGACGGAGCCATCGGCAGCCTGTGGCGTGTAGTTCAACTCGCACAGGCCGGCATGACCGGTACCGGCGTTGTTCCACGGGTTGGAACTCTCCGCGGCACCGGAATCCATCAGCTCGACGACTTCCAGCTTGATCGCGGGGTCGAGCTCTTTGAGCAGTACTGCCAGGGTGGCACTCATGATGCCGGCCCCAACCAGTACTACGTCGACTGCTTCGTTATGCGCCATTTAACGCGTCTCCAAAATCTGCAGCACCAAATTGACGGCATGGCTGCCAGGCGTTCCGGGGCGAGTCAGTAATGCCCCTCGAACTCATGGCAGGATCGCCATGTCCGAATCTTCGCAATTTTTTGCAACTTCGACGGACGCTACCGGCCGGGTCTAATCAGAGTCCTATGAACTCATTTCAACGGGCGGCTGGCAATTCGACTTATGGTCGAGACATCCGTTTGTGCAACCAAATCCGTA
>NZ_RCNW01000198.1:0-1285 GCF_004307605.1 Pseudomonas sp. Sample_24 | reverse complement strand
CTTCGACGCGTGGCGAGTAGACGAAGATTTCAAACTTCGGCACTGGCTTGGGCAGTTCAGGGATCAGGTGCGGGTTGAACTTGAAGCTGAAGTACGACTTGTTCTGGCCGTTGGCGTCGGTCTGGTAGAAGTTGGTCCGCAGGGTCGCCTTGATCAGGTCAAGGTAGCGACGCAGGATGCGGTCTTCGTTCAACACCTGGACGTCGTCCAGTGCCGCCAGGATCGCGTGTTCCAGACGTTGTTGCTTGTCGTCCAGGTCATCGCCGCTCAACTTGCGCGCCAGGTAGAAACGGGTCTTGAACAACCGGGTCAGCTCGCGAGCGATGTCGGTGTGGTTGTTCAGGGTGCTGGCGATGTAACCCAGGTCGAAGCCCAGACGGATCTGCTTCAGGTAGCGAGCGTAGGCACGCAGCAGCGCCACGTCGCGCCATGGCAGGCCGGCGGTCAGCACCAGGCGGTTGAACGCATCGTTCTCGGCATCGCCACGCACGATGTGGACGAACGCGTCCTGCAGGGTGTCGTTGAGTTGCTGGATGTCCAGGTCCAGGCCTTCAGCCGCGGTGAAGGCGAAATCATGAATCCAGAACTCGCGGCCATTGGTGTGACGCAGGCGGTACGGGAATTCACCCAGTACGCGCAGGCCGAGGTTTTCCAGGATCGGCAACACGTCGGACAGTGCCAGCGGGGTATCGGCGTGGTACAGCTTGCAATGCAGCTCACGCTGACCGGACACCTGGCCCAGCGGCTGATAGAAGCTCATCACCAGCGGATTTTTTTCGCTGAGGTTCAGCAGGTGCTGCATGTCGACCACGGCCGAATGCGCAGCGAAACGCTCGCGGTAACCGGCCGGGAAGCCTTTCGGGAAGTCGGCCAGCACGTTGGTGCCATGGGCTTCGCCGAAGGTTTCGACAGTCAGGGCCGAATAGTCGTCCTGCCAGC
Source organism: Pseudomonas sp. Sample_24 (assembly GCF_004307605.1). Lineage (NCBI taxonomy): Bacteria > Pseudomonadati > Pseudomonadota > Gammaproteobacteria > Pseudomonadales > Pseudomonadaceae > Pseudomonas > Pseudomonas sp. Sample_24. Next base: position 346 of record NZ_RCNW01000198.1, on the reverse strand, counting down.
TGCGGCAGGCCTGGATCACTTCGTTTTCCAGCTGCTGCGGGTCGATGTCGATACGGTTTTTCGGATCGACACGCAGGATCAGTTGTACGCGGGCCAGCACGGATTCGGAGAAGAAGGTCCAGAATTCGCAGTCCGAGGCTTTCAGGCGATCCATCAGCACTTGCTGGATCTTCTGGCGCACTTCGGTGGAATAGATGTCACGCGGCACATAGGCCAGGCAGTAGCAGAAACGGCCGTACGGGTCTTTGCGCAGGAACACGCGGATCTTGTTGCGTTCCTGGATCTGCACGATCGACATCACGGTGCTGAACAGCTCGTCCACCGGCGTCTGGAACAGATCGTCGCG
>NZ_RCNW01000387.1:0-1288 GCF_004307605.1 Pseudomonas sp. Sample_24 | reverse complement strand
GTACTCGGCTACGAACCGAGCGGTCACAGGTTCGAATCCTGTCGAGTGCACCATACAACAGAAAGCCCGCATTTAATGCGGGCTTTTTGCCGTCTGGGATTTGGCTTTTCCCTTCGTGCATCCTCTTTCATCGAACTCGATATGTGCACTCCGGCCTCGCTTGGTTTCGTAGCGATAGCTTGTGCTCGAATTGCGAATACTGATCTTGTCTGGCTTGCCGAGTGCGCTCTCGACATCCTGCTGGCTCATGCCGGCGACAACCCGTTGATTGATGATCGCCTCGCGTCGCTCTCTGGCACTGATCAGATTTCCGCATCCGTCTTCGCTCTTTCCAACAATCGTTGGTTCGCCCCTTTTGCTATTCGTTCGAGTGATGCGGCGAGTCTCTGGCCCTGGCAGCAGGGCGATTGGCTCGTCGGTTGGTATGTGCGTACGGACTTCCTGTATGGAGCGGCGTTCGCTGGCTGCGCAGCTTAGGGTGGTGAAGGTGATGCGGCCGTCGTTTGCTTCGCATCTATGAATGGTGGCGGCGGGGATCCAGGGTGCGGGGCAGAGCAGGGTGAGCATTAAGAAACGGCGCGCGTAGGCTGGCATCAAGCGTCCTCCATGACGATTTCTTTTAAGCGTAGCCGTCACCTTTTGGCCGAGTGGTGTGTTTTCTTTTCAGGATGCGTCGTCGTAAATTGAAGGGTCAGGACAGTGCTCAAGTTTGTCTTGCAAGCGCTTGTTTCAGCCGCGATTTTTTAACATTTCAATCCGCCAAGCGGTGTATGATTGCGCCCGTCAGCCCCGCCGGGGCTTTTGGATTACTTCCATGGACTTACCCAGTAGTTACTCAATACCCCGTTTTTCCAATCATGAATTGACTGATTGATCCTTCCGGCGCGCCCCGCTGCTGGGAGTGGAGTTCGCCTATGTCTGAAGTTGAAGTAAAGAAAACACAAGAAAGCTTGCAGGACCGCCTCGCTCAAGTCGTTGAGCTGTTGCAGCGTCAGCGAGTGGTTGAAGATCTGACCCACCGCCAGGAAGGCCCGCATCACGACCGGGTCGAGAACCTGGTTCACCGGCAAAATCTCGTCGAGTTGCAACGCAAGCTCGATGATCTGCACTCCGCCGACGTCGCCTATATCCTTGAAGCTCTGCCGCTGGACGAACGCCTGACGCTATGGCAGCTGGTCAAGGCGGATCGCGACGGCGACATTCTCCTCGAAGTATCCGATTCGGTCCGAGAAACCCTGATCGCCGACATGGACGATCACGAGCTCCTGGCTGCGGCCAAGGACATGGA
>NZ_RCNW01000105.1:0-1292 GCF_004307605.1 Pseudomonas sp. Sample_24 | reverse complement strand
TCATCGGCTTCGGCGCGATCCTGCTGGTCAGCACCAACCCGGCCTTCAAAGATGCGGCTGGCGCACTGTTGGGCGGTAACAACATGGCGGCGGTGCACCTGGCCAACGCGGTGGGCGGCAGTATCTTCCTGGGCTTCATCTCGGCGGTAGCGTTCGCGACCATTCTGGCAGTGGTTGCCGGTCTGACCCTGGCCGGTGCTTCGGCGGTGTCCCACGACCTGTATGCCAGCGTGATCAAGAAAGGCAAGGCCAACGAGAAGGATGAAATCCGCGTCTCGAAAATCACCACCATCGCTCTGGCAGTGCTGGCGATTGCTCTGGGTATCCTGTTCGAAAGCCAGAACATCGCGTTCATGGTTGGCCTGGCGTTCTCCATCGCGGCAAGCTGCAACTTCCCGGTCCTGCTGCTTTCCATGTACTGGAAAAAGCTGACCACTCGCGGTGCGATGATCGGTGGCTGGCTGGGTCTGGTCAGTGCTGTTGGCCTGATGGTGCTTGGCCCGACCATCTGGGTGCAGATCCTGCATCACGAGAAGGCGATCTTCCCGTATGAGTACCCAGCGCTGTTCTCGATGATCATTGCCTTCGTCGGCATCTGGTTCTTCTCGATCACCGACAAGTCGGCGGCGGCTGACAACGAGCGGGCGCTGTTCTTCCCGCAATTCGTTCGCTCGCAGACTGGTCTGGGGGCGAGCGGGGCGGTTTCACACTAAGGCTTGATGCTTTTATGTAAGTAACGCAGTAATGAAGGATGCCCCGGTCGAGAGACCGGGGCATTTTTTATTGGGCGGTTATCGAACCGAATCTGCGGGATTTGCACGATTTACTGTAGGAGCGAGCCTGCTCGCGAAAAACGTCCAGGCAACACGGAGGCATTCAGGCAACCCGCGTTAGCGTTTACGTCAATCGCGAGCAGGCTTGCTCCTGCAGGGGCATTGATGGTTGGTTGTCAGGACGCCATCGCTGGCAAGCAAGCTCCCACAGGGGCTGCGGTTTAGCGGGAGAAATGTGTACGTCTGCAATCGGGTCGGGCACCAGTTCGCCTCGATGTTTGAACGATGAGGCTCACTAACAAAAACGGCCTCTATATAAATAGAGGCCGTTTCCGGTACAACTCAACTCGCTACAGCAAGACAGATCTTACTTGCGGTCTTCCAGCTTGGTGATGTCACGCGACTCGTAGCCGGTGTACAACTGGCGCGGGCGGCCGATCTTGTACGGGCTGGAGAGCATTTCCTTCCAGTGGGAGATCCAGCCGACAGTCCGCGCCAGGGCGAAGATCACGGTGAACA
>NZ_RCNW01000243.1:0-8522 GCF_004307605.1 Pseudomonas sp. Sample_24 | reverse complement strand
AAAAACCAGTGCAACTGGAACAGGGTTTTCTTCAACACGTCGCTCGCCTTGTTCGTTCAAAAGTTGTCATCACGGCGCGCATTATGCCGTGGGTTGTCGAGAAACATTCCTTTTACACACAAAAGCTGTGGGAGCGAGCTTGCTCGCGATGGCGGCCTTACAGTCAACATGCATGTTGAATGTTATGGCCCCATCGCGAGCAAGCTCGCTCCCACAGCGATTGTCGTATGACAGTCAATCAGAAGTGGAAGTTGGTGCTCAGCAAAGCAGTACGGCCCGCCGCCTGGTTGGCGAAGTGAGTCGAGAACGCTTTGTCGTAGTAGGTTTCGTCGGTCAGGTTCTGCACGTTCAATTGCAGGTCGACGTTTTTGGTCAGCTTGTAGGCCGCCATCGCATCGTAGCGAACGTAGGAATCAACCATGGTGGTGTTGGCTGCGCTACCGAACACGTCGTCGACATAGAATGCGCCGCCGCCGATGGTCAGCTTCGGCGTGACCTGGTAAGTCGTCCACAGGCTGGCGCTGTTTTTCGGTGTGTTCGGCAGTTCGTTGCCATTGTTGGCTCGGTTGGCCGGCATGTCGCCGCCATCGATTTGCTCGCTGTCCATGTAGGCGTAACCGGCGAAGACCTGCCATTTGTCGGTGAGCTTGCCAGTGGCCGACAGTTCGAAACCCTGAACGCGAGTTTTGCCGACGTTTTCGTACGTGGTGGTGTTGGTTTGCACCCGAGCGTTTTCTTTCTCGGTGCGGAAGATGTCAGCCGTCAGCGACAGACGATCGTTCAACAGATCCCACTTGGTACCGATTTCGTAGTTCTTGGTGGTCTCCGGCTCCATGTCGCTGGCGAGCAGGTTGCCGTTGCGATCAGGCGTGCCACCCAGCGGGTTGCCGTCCTGGCCTTCGCCCAGGGTCGCGCCCGGTGGGGTGGCGGATGTTGCGTAGGACGCATAGATGCTGCCGTTTTCCGCCGGCTTGTAGACCACACCGAACTGACCGGTAACGAATTCGCTGACATCATCGCCCTTGGAGGTGGTGGTGCCGGCCGCGTTGTAGGTCTTGTAGTCGGTGTCGAAGTGGTCGTAGCGCAGGCCCATGTTCACCAGCCACTGCTCGGACAACGTCAAAGTGTCGAACACGTAGAGCGCGTAGGTTTTACCCGTAGTGTCGGTGCCGGCATAGTTGCGCGAGATCGCGCCGTTCCATGGGTCGCTCGGGTTCGGGCTGGACAGCGAGGTGCAGTTGTAACCGCTTGGCGCGCCGATCAGCGCGGGGCTGCAGTTGGTGGTCGCTGCGGCAGTTCTTGGCGTGGTGTCGGTGTTGACGTTGTACGAGGACTTCTTGCTTTCTTCGCGGCTCAGCTCGATACCGGTAGCGAAGCTGTTCTTGAAGCCGGCGATGTAGACGTCGCCAAACAGGTCGGTCTGGTTGGTGGTGGTCTCGGTGTTGCTGACGCGGGTGTTCGCACGGCGCCAGACGCTGCCATTGTTGACGTTGCCCTTGCTGTCGTCCGGCTGGGTCAGGATGTAGTCCTGCATGCTGTTGCCATGACGCAGGGTGTTCTTGACGGTGAGCGCGTCGCTCAGGTCGTGCTCGATGGCAATGGTGGCCGTGTCGACGCGGGTCTTGCGGAAGTCGCGGTTGTCGAGGCCATAGAAGTTGCTGCTGTCGCCGCCGTCATCCGGTTTGTCCGGATTGGCCTTGGTACGCGCCGCCGAGCCTGCGGTCGGGATCGAATAAGGAATGCCCGAGTCCGGCGTGTCGTTGCTTTCGAGGTGGTAGTAGTCGAGGTTGACCCGGGTGTCGGTGCCCAGGCCGAACGCCAGCGACGGCGCCACGCCCCAGCGATCGTAGTCGACGCTGTCACGGCCGGCGACGTTGCTCTCGTGGCTCATCAGGTTCAGACGGCCGGCGACGGTGTCGGAAAACTGATAGTTGCCGTCCATGGTGTAACGCTGGGTCTGGTCGGAGCCCCAGGTGAAACCACCGTCGAACGAGTCGCCCAGATGCGCTTTTTTGCTCACAAGGTTGATGCTGCCCCCGGCCGCGCCGCGGCCGCCGATGGCCGAGTTCGGGCCTTTGCTGACTTCGATCGACTCTACGGCGAAGATCTCGCGGCTCTGCGAACCGGTATCGCGCACGCCATCCAGATAGGTGTCGCCTTGGGCATCGAAACCACGAATGAACGGACGGTCGCCTTGCGGGTTGCCACCTTCACCGGCACCGAAGGTGATGCCGGGAACGGTGCGCAACGCGTCCTGCATGTTCATCGCGCCCGTGTCCTTGAGGACTTGTTGCGGGATGACCGTGATCGAACGCGGAGTGTCAACCAGCGGCGCGGTGTACTTGGGTGAGGAGGCTTTTTCGACGTTGTAGGAAGTGTCGTCCTGGGCTTCACCGGTGATGGCCGTGGCACCGAGGGAAATCGTGTTGCCCGGCGCTTTCTCGTCGGTTTTTTCAGCCGCGAAAACCATGTGACCAGCGGAGCCGGCGGTGATTGCCACGCCAATTGCAGAAGCGAGCAAACGCGGTGAGCTGACCGGTAATTGTGGGTGTTGACGTGACATTTTGATTCCCCTCCCCAAGGATTTGAGGCGGCGGAATATAGGGTAAACACGTATTTGTAGCAATTGCGAAATATTGCTATTCGCACTGAATTTACATTCTTTACAATTTGACCTTACGGTTTTTGCTGCTTCGTTCGTCTAGCGGGTTTTACACAGGCAATAAGAATCAATACCATTGGCGTCCTTTTGCTTCCAGGTGTCTACGCCATGCTGCTGCACATTCCAGGCTTGTTCGAAAAAGAAGAAGTGCAGCGCATCCGCGAGGCTCTGGAACAGGCTGATTGGGCCGACGGCAAGATCACCGCCGGTTACCAGTCGGCCAAGGCCAAGCACAATTTGCAATTGCCGGAAGGTCATCCGCTGGCCAAGGAGATTGGCGCGGCCATGCTGGAGCGACTGTGGAAAAACCCGCAGTTCATGTCAGCAGCACTTCCGCACAAGGTCTTTCCTCCGTTGCTGAACTGTTACACGGCCGGTGGCAGTTTCGATTTCCACATCGATAACGCCGTGCGCCAACCCAAGGGCAGCATCGAACGGGTACGCACTGACCTGTCGGCCACGCTGTTCTTCAGTGAGCCCGAGGACTACGACGGCGGCGAACTGGAAATCCAGGATACCTACGGTACCCAGCGTGTGAAGTTGCCCGCCGGCGACATGGTCCTGTACCCCGGCACCAGCCTGCACAAGGTCAACGCGGTGACGCGGGGTACGCGATACGCCTCGTTCTTCTGGACGCAGAGCTTGGTGCGTGAAGACAGCCAGCGCGCACTGTTGTTCGAGATGGACGGGGCGATCCGCGACCTGACCCGCGATGTGCCCGATCACCCATCGTTGATCCGCTTGACCGGCACTTATCACAATCTGTTGCGCCGCTGGGTCGAGGTGTAAGTGGCGGATTTTCGTTTGCGCCGCGAGGAAGTCCTCGACGGTGACCAGCTTAAAACCATGCTCGAGGAAAGCCCGGCACGCGCTGCACAGGCGATTTTGATCGCCGCGCGTGAGGGTGTGCTCGACGCTCAGGCCTTGCTCGGGCAAATTTTGCTGGATGGGCAAGGTATTGAGCAGGATCAGCCGCTGGCTGTGCGCTGGTTCGAGATCGCTGCCCAAGGCGGGCATTTGATGGCGCGCAACATGCTGGGTCGTTGTCATGAACACGGCTGGGGTTGCGTAGCCGATGCGACGGTTGCTGCGGGGCATTATCGCCAGGCTGCCGAAGCCGGACTGGATTGGGCGATATACAACTATGCCAATCTGTTGGCGACCGGGCGTGGCGTGGCGGTGGATCAGCGGCAAGCCTTGAGTCTGTATCGCCAGGCAGCCGAACTGGGCCATGCGAAGTCGATGAATCTGTTGGGGCGTTATCTGGAGGAAGGCAAGTTTTGCCTCGCTGACCCACTCGCGGCGCGAAGCTGGTATCGACGCTCGGCGCTCGGCGGGGATTTTCGTGGGCAATTCAGTTATGCAGGGCTCCTGGCGGAAGAAGGACAAATCGGCGAGGCTCTGGAGTGGTTGCACAAGGCGTTGGCGGGAGGAAACAGCAATTTCCTGCGGGTGAGCGTTGTAGCCTTGTCGAGCGCAAGACATCCGCAGATTCGTGGGATGGCTGAAGTTTATCAACAGCGATTATCACAGTTGGTCACGTCGTAACAGCTTCGCTGTTCATTAATTAATAGAAAGCCCATATTAAAATCTCGCGCTGTAAAAGTTGGCGGGCGGGATGGTTGTTGCTGGTCTGGTTATTTTATTAATGTCTGCTGTCTTGAATTTTAATAGTTAAAGACTTGTTGATTTGTTTCGTATCGCCTTAAGGTTGTTTTCACAGTATTGAAAAGTGTCGCCGGAAGCGGCGCTTGAATATTGTTGTTGTTAATTCTTTCTTAATACTCGACGAAGACAAGGAGTCTCTGATGGAGTTGAAAACGAATAATGAACTGGTCGAAGCTGCCGCCAAAACACCCCAGGTGTTTGTGAATGCATCGTTAGGTGAGGGTGAAGAGCATCACCGTGGAATGGGGATACAGTTGACCAAGGAACAGATCATCAGTCTCAAGAAGTATGAAACGTTAGGGCTTTCTCTTCCTGTTCGGCTACAAGATGTAATTGCATACTTGAATTACGGCGCGGGTGATGAGGGGGGCAAGGGGCTGACGGCGAGTGATTTTTTACTTACATTCACTTTGACCTATAACCATGCCAAGCGCTGGTCACCATTACGCCGGGACATAATGCTGACAGGCAACGAGCTGAAAATTTTTGCCGGCAGCATCCTCAGGACAGGTTACTCAATTGTAGAGGTGTATGAGGATCTCAAGATATCGAAATATCTGGAAGAACATAATATCAATACGCCGGAAGAGTATCTGAAACTGAAAAAGAAAGTTCCAGGCCTCCCCAGTGATGAGGTGTCTCCCGGAGATGTAAACGAAATTCGAATCTACCTCAATGATCTGCTGTTCAAGGTCACGCAATGTCATCAAAGCGCCGAGTCGGTACGAACCAGACTGAACGAGTTTGGCCACGACATGCTCACGAAAGTGCTGCCGCAAATCAGGTTGCGACTTGAGTTTGTTAAGAGCAATACCTATGGGGCAGATATACAGGTTCTGCAGGATGAAATTGATCAGCGCTCAAAAGAGATTGAGGATCTCAACAAGCAATATGATCAGATGGTTCAAGAGGCAATCAAGGCAGCAGCGACCTTGAATGTTGGCGGTTTGATTCTCGGCATCTACCAGGGTGTCAAAGCTGAGCAGATACGCACTCAGCGTAATAAGCTTAAAGATTTGCAAAGAACCGCGAATCAATTGATGGCCAGCAAAAGCCAGACACTGAGCTCTTTGAACAGAGTGCGTGATGATCTGCAGAACCTGAGTTACGTTGCGGTTGAAGCTGAAGTGGCGACTCAAAACCTTATGCTGGTATGGAATGCGTTGAGTAACTACATCGCGGCTTCCATGCAAGACGTTACCAAGCTGGATGAAGCAACCTCCCTGAGACGATTCAAGAATCAGATACTCAGTATTGTCGAGCCTTGGGAGCAGATAAAAGTAGGTTCGGATCAGTTGCTCAGCGTGTTCGCAGAGGCTGATAAAGAATATGAGAGCAATCGTTTGGTTTTTGGGGAGGGGATGGCAATGCGTGGGTTGATTTATAGTGTGGATGTTCCGGTTTTTAATGTGGTCAAGCTGCGTGGTCATAATGCTGAAGTGCAAGGGGCGAATACTTCTGCGCAAATGCTTTTCGAACAATTCGATTACTTGCCGGGCACTGTTGTTACGATGAATAGCGTAGCGTTCAATATTAACAAGATTACATTTGAGCTGCGCAAGAATGCTCAGGACTTTACTCTTTTTCTTGAGCGTGCCGAGAAAAAGCTCAAAGGCTACCAGGCAGAATTGGTTAATCCGGAGGATGCGGATGAAGTACGGGAGGATATGGAGGTGGAACTCAATAACCTTTCCAATAAAGTCTGCGCACATGCTGAGGATCTAAAAAGCATTCAAAGGGGTATTAGCATCCCGTATGATCGGGAGGCTCCTGAAGGATGGATTGTAGCGCTCACGCAGGATCGGATATTCACGGAAGACCTCAAGATTAAAACCGAGGAAAAATTGGCCGAGCTGACTGAGCAGATGAAGTCGGTGTCCGAAGCGATTGACTTGATCGCCAAAGCTGGCGTCGAAAAAATTGGCGAAGAAGCTCAATTGTCACTTGAAAGTTTGAAAGCGTTGGGTTTGGCACCCCCGCAGGTCCAGGTTGCGTTATTTGCTGTTGATATGCTTAAGAAAATAATCTCGGGTCTAGGTGAGGCTATTTCTTTTCTCAATATGGTGGCCGCGTATAACCGACTCGCCGAGAAGGCAACTGATTTGCGAGCGCACTCGCAAAAGTACGCCAGGCATATTCTCCAGATTGATGGGAAAATCACTCTGGTCAAGACATTGAACGAGGTGGATGACGGTCGTTCGAAATACGTGGATGAGTTTTCAAAGCTGAAGAATGATGTAGAAAAATTTTCTCGTGAGTTCAAGCAAGATGCTTCGATTTCCGTCGAAAAGCGAGCGGATAGTGCAATGTCCAAAATAGCGGAAGTTGTCAAATACATGAAACCAGTTTATCAATAAACAGGATTTAGGGGGTGGTCATATGCCCATCCCCTTCAAATGATGAATATGAATTCACAAGACTATGGTTTTACATCAGCGCAACGGTGCATTTTAAATCGATACAGCACTTTTCTAGGTTCTTTGTATCCGACCTTTGATCGTATATCGCTTATGTTTGAGCATCGTAGAAAAAATGGCCATCAACTTGCCAGTCTGCCCAAGGACTCGCGCTTGGTGAATGCCCCGTTCAATGAGCGATATTTAAAGACCTTTTGGGGGCGTACCAGAGAAACTTTGCTTTTAGGCGAAGCTTTTTTTTCAGATCTCGACATATTCACTCGTGAATGTTTGGAGATGACCGGAAAAACCTCGCGGGATGAGCCCATTGATCTGGTGGATTTCAGGCAGTTCAGTTTATCCAGGTCCCCGACCTGGATGTTATTTCCGCCAACGAAGGTGCCAGATTTGATTCATGAACTGGCTCTTCGATTCGATGAGCTAAGAATCGCGGTAGGAGAATTGAAATTTACGTTGGGAGAAGTATATGTAGAATCGTTTGGGTTGAGGTCGGTATTCACCACAGCCATGGAATATCGGTCCTGTAATTGCCATGCAACGCCAAAGGTTGCGCAGGCGTTATTCGGCGAGCCTGTGACTACTCCGGTCTGGGACTTCAATTACTCTTCGAGGGACCCTTCAGTCAGCGCTGAAGAATATAAGGCAGATATCGCAGCGTTATTCACCGGGTTCGTTGCGGTGATCGCTCAGATGCAGTTATTCATTGAGGAGCTTTATCGACGTATCCATGGGGTGTTCATTGAGCTGCTCCGGGCAAAGACGGCAGCGAGGCTCGGCGAATTAAACTTCAAGCTGGCCGGCACCCTGGAGGGCGCTGGTGAGTGCGTGAAGATGATGAACCACCTTGAGCTTTGGCTTCGTGAATGAAAAAAAGCCCATAAAATTTATGGGCTTTTTTAATGGAATGTCTGGTCCTGAACACGGGTTACCCTGTTTCAGGACCAGAGAGGATGCCTATCAAACGTAAAACGATTTCAGCGGCGGAAAGCCATTGAACTCAACGGCGCTGTAACTGGTGGTGTAGGCACCGGTCGACAACCAGTACAGGCGATCACCGATGGCCAGGTTCAGCGGCAGGCCGTACTTGTAGTTTTCGTACATGATGTCGGCGCTGTCGCAAGTCGGGCCGGCGATGACCACTTCTTCCATCTCGCCTTTCTTTTCGGTCCAGATCGGGAACTTGATGGCTTCGTCCATGGTTTCGATCAGGCCGGAGAACTTGCCCACGTCGGTATATACCCAGCGCTCAACCGCAGTGCGGGACTTGCGCGCGACCAATACCACTTCACTGACCAGGATACCGGCGTTGGCGATCAGCGAGCGGCCGGGTTCGAGGATGATTTCCGGCAGGTCATCACCGAAGTCTTCCTTGAGGAAACGGATGATTTCTTCAGCGTAGGTTTCCAGGCTGTTGGTGCGGGTGATGTAGTTGGCCGGGAAGCCGCCGCCCATGTTGATCAGCTTCAGTTCGATGCCGTCTTCTTCTTTCAGACGCTCGAAGATTACTTTGACCTTGGCGATAGCCGCGTCCCAGACGCTGATGTCGCGCTGTTGCGAACCGACGTGGAAGGAGATGCCGTAGGGCACCAGGCCGAGGTCACGGGCGAGGATCAGCAGGTCCATGGCCATGTCGGTCTGGCAGCCGAATTTGCGCGACAACGGCCAGTCGGCGGTGGTCGAGCCTTCGGTGAGAATACGTACATAGACTTTCGAGCCCGGGGCAGCCTTGGCGATGTTGCGCAGGTCGGCTTCGGAGTCGGTGGAGAACAGACGCA
>NZ_RCNW01000048.1:0-1293 GCF_004307605.1 Pseudomonas sp. Sample_24 | reverse complement strand
ACAAGGTCAAGGGCAGCGCCGTGAACCCGGTTCTGCGTGAAGGCAACTCCGACCGTCGCGCCCCGCTGTCGGTCAAGAACTACGCGCGCAAACACCCGCACAAGATGGGCGCCTGGGCTGCTGACTCCAAGTCCCACGTTGCGCACATGAGCACCGGTGATTTCTACGGCAGCGAAAAAGCTGCCCTGATCGACGCCGCTGGCGCCGTGAAGATCGAACTGATCGCTCAAGACGGCACCACCACCGTCCTGAAAGAAAAGACCACCGTTCAGGCTGGCGAGATCCTCGACTGCGCCGTCATGAGCAAAAACGCTCTGCGCGCATTCATTGCCGCTGAAATCGAAAGCGCCAAGGCACAAGGCGTGCTGCTGTCGGTTCACCTGAAAGCGACCATGATGAAGGTTTCCGACCCGATCATGTTCGGCCAGATCGTTGCCGAGTTCTATAAAGACGCACTGGCCAAGCACGCTGACGTGCTGGCACAGATCGGCTTCAACCTGAACAACGGCATCGGCGATCTGTACGCTCGCATCAAGGCCCTGCCGGCCGAGCAGCAAGCGCAGATCGAAGCCGACATCCAGGCGGTCTACGCCGTTCGTCCGTCGCTGGCGATGGTCAACTCCGACAAAGGCATCACCAACCTGCACGTGCCGAGCGACGTCATCGTCGACGCCTCGATGCCGGCGATGATCCGTGACTCCGGCAAAATGTGGGGCACCGACGGCCAGCTGCACGACACCAAGGCTGTGATCCCGGATCGCTGCTACGCCACCATCTACCAGGCGGTGATCGAAGACTGCAAGGCCAACGGCGCCTTCGACCCAACCACCATGGGCAGCGTGCCGAACGTTGGCCTGATGGCGAAAAAGGCCGAAGAGTACGGTTCCCACGACAAGACGTTCCAGATCAAGACCAACGGCGTTGTCCGCGTGACCGACACCAATGGCACCCTGCTGCTGGAACAGTCGGTTGAAGCCGGCGACATCTTCCGCATGTGCCAGACCAAAGACGCGCCGATCCAGGACTGGGTCAAGCTGGCCGTCAACCGTGCTCGCGCAAGCAGCACACCAGCGATCTTCTGGCTGGACCCGATGCGCGCCCACGATGGCGTGGTGATCGAGAAAGTTCAGGCTTACCTGAAGGATCACGACACTGCCGGTCTGGACATCCAGATCATGGCGCCGGTCGACGCGATGAAGTACACCTTGCAGCGCACCCGCGCAGGCAAAGACACCATCTCGGTGACCGGCAACGTACTGCGCGACTACCTGACCGACCTGTTCCCGATCATGG
>NZ_RCNW01000458.1:6117-8527 GCF_004307605.1 Pseudomonas sp. Sample_24 | reverse complement strand
ATGTGTTCAAACACCTGACCTTGACCCGCCTCATAGCCCTGATGTCGCGCAAGGAACAGCCGTTTGCCTATCTCGATACCCACGCCGGCATCGGTCTGTATGACCTTCAGGGTGATCAGGCCAGTCGTACCGGTGAGTACCTGGAGGGCATTGCGCGTTTGTGGGATCAGCCGGATCTGCCGATCCTGACCGCTGACTACATGCAGGTGCTGCATGAGATGAACCCGGATGGCCAGTTGCGCTATTACCCCGGTTCGCCGGAATTGGCGCGACGTCTGACGCGTAAGCAGGATCGCGTGTTGCTCAACGAAAAGCACCCGCAAGACGGCTTGTTGCTCAAGGACAACATGGCGGGCGATCGTCGCGTGAAGGTGCACTTGGGCGAAGGTTGGCATGTGTCGCGCGCCTTGCTGCCGGTGCCAGAGAAGCGTGCGGTGATGTTGATCGATCCGCCGTTCGAAAAGCTCGATGAAATGCAGCGTTGCGCGGCTTCGTTGAAAGAGGCGATTGGCCGTATGCGGCAAACCGTGGCGGCCATCTGGTATCCGGTGAAGGATCAGCGCGCACTGCGCCGTTTCTATCAGGACCTGGCCGGCACCGGCGCGCCGAAATTGTTGCGCGTGGAGTTGCTGGTGCATCCGCTGGACACGCCCAACAGCCTGAACGGTTCCGGTCTGGCAATCGCCAATCCGCCGTGGGGGCTGGAAGAGGAACTGCGTGAACTGCTGCCATGGTTGTCCCAGAAGCTGGGGCAGACCCAGGGTGGGTGGCAGATGGATTGGTTGATTGCCGAATGAGGCGATGATCGTTCCCACGCTCTGCGTGGGAATGCCTCATGTGACGCTCTGCGTCACGCTTTTGGGCCGCGGAGCGTTCCGGGCTGCATTCCCACGCAGAGCGTGGGAACGATCGGGTACAGAGGTTGTGCTGAATCAGATCGGGCAAGTCACGCCAGTGCCGCCAATCCCGCAATAGCCTTCCGGATTCTTCGCCAGATACTGTTGGTGATACGCCTCGGCGTAATAGAACGTCGGGGCTTCGTCGATTTCAGTGGTGATGATGCCTTTGCCGGCCTTGGTCAGTTCGACCTGGAACACTTGCGCGCTTTTTTTCGCCGCTTCCAGTTGTTCCGGTTTGGTGGCGTAGATCACCGAACGGTACTGAGTGCCGATGTCGTTGCCCTGGCGCATGCCCTGAGTCGGGTTGTGCAATTCCCAGAACATCTTCAGCAGCTCTTCATAGCTGACTTTCTCGGGTTCGTACACCACCAGCACCACTTCGGTGTGGCCGGTCAGCCCCGAGCAGACTTCTTCATAGGTCGGGTTCGGCGTGTAGCCGCCGGCATACCCCACGGCTGTGCTGTACACGCCTTCACGCTGCCAGAAACGCCGCTCTGCGCCCCAGAAGCAGCCGAGGCCGAAGATGGCGAATTCGACATTGCCGGGGAACGGACCCAGCAACGGGTTTTTGTTGACGAAGTGTTCGTCCGGAACCTTGATCGGGGTTTCGCGGCCAGGCAGAGCTTGTTCTTTGGTAGGGAGCACGTTTTTGTTCACCAGAATTTCCGAGCGCAGAACCATCATCAGTCCCCTCAGTCGTTGGAATATTTAGAAGTGCAGTTTGCCCGAGTGTTGGCCCGCTGTCAGGCGATTGGGCCGCGCGGGTAGCGTTTGAGCTTCTCGATCAGCTCGGCGCCGGGGATCGGCTGGTCGAACAGGTAGCCCTGGCCGACGTCACAGCGGTGGCGACGCAGGAAAGCCAGCTGCGCAGCCGTCTCGATACCTTCAGCCACGACCTTGAGCTTGAGGTTGTGCGCCATGGCGATCACCGCGGAAGTGATTTCCATGTCGTCCTGGTTGTCCGGGATTTCGTGGATGAAGCTTCGATCGATCTTGATGATGTCGATCGGGAATTTTTTCAAGTAACTGAGCGACGAGTAACCGGTGCCGAAGTCGTCCATTGCCAGCGTCAGGCCCAGGCGTTTGAGCTGGTCGAGCTGCAAGTGGGTGTCTTCGGTGGCTTCCAGCAGCAGGCCTTCGGTCAATTCCAGCTCCAGCAGGTGCGCCGGCAATGCTTCTTCCTTGAGAATGTTGGCGATGGAGGCCACCAGGTCCGGGTCGGAGAACTGTTTGGGTGACAGGTTGATCGCCACCTGCAAATTACCCAGCCCTGCAGCGGTCAGTGCCTTGCTCATGCGGCAGGCCTGGCGGGCGATCCATTTGCCGATCGGGATGATCAGGCCGGTTTCTTCGGCGACGCTGATGAACTGGTCCGGGCGGATCATGCCCTTTTCCGGATGGTCCCAGCGCAGCAGCGCTTCCATGCCCAGCAGTCGACCGCTGCGCAGGCAAAGCTTGGGCTGGTAGAACACGTCCAGCTCGTTCTGGGTCAGGGCGCGGCGCAGGTTGTT
>NZ_RCNW01000458.1:2394-6017 GCF_004307605.1 Pseudomonas sp. Sample_24 | reverse complement strand
TTGCGGATGAATGCCGGACGGTTGCCGAGGTTGGTCAGGTTGTCGGTGTAGGCCAGGCGCTCAATGCGCTGCTGGGCGAGTTTGGTCTGGGTGATGTCTTCGTAAATGCCGATGTAGTGGGTCAACTCGCGGTTGTCGCCGTAAACCTTGGAGATCGACAACTGCCCCCAGTAGGGTTCCAGGTTTTTGCGCCGGCTTTTGAATTCACCTTGCCAACTGTTGCTCTTGGCCAGTGCCGATGGCGCGTCGAACAGCAGTTCGCTGAGGTTTTCCAGGGCCGGCAGTTCCGACAGGCGCTGGCCGTGGACTTCTTCGGTGCTGTACTGGGTGATCGCGGTGAAGCTCGGGTTGACGTATTCGACCACGCCGTCGCAGTTGACCAGCAAAAAGGCGTTGGCGCTTTGTTCCACCGCACGCTGGAATAGGTGCAGGGCGCTGGTGGCGGTGCGTCGGTTGTGATTGTTGATGACCTGAGCAAACTGATCCGCCAGTTCGCCAGCGAAGGCGATTTCGTCCGACTGCCAGGCGCGGGTCACACCGGTTTGCTCCAGGCACAGTACGCCGACCACCTGACCGTCGACCCGGATGCTGGCGTCGAGCATCGCATTGACATCCCGCGGGCGCAGGCTCTCGGCCATTTCCCGGGTGCGCGGGTCGCGCATGGCATTGTGGGCGTCGATGGCGCGGCCGGTATGCAAGGCGTCGAGGTAGTCGGGGAATACGCTGACATCGATCGGTTCCGGCAGCAGGTATTCCTGGGTCGTGCGGTGATAGGCCGAAATCGGCACCAGCTGCGAGCCTTCGAGGTGCCACAGGCTGGCGCAGTCGATTTGGTAAATGTCGCAGGCGCTGCGGGTGATCAGTTCGGCAGCTTCCTGCAGGGAGTTGTTGCTGCTGTAGCGCTGGCGGGTCAATAGCAGGATCAAGTCCTGCTGGGCGCGGACCCGATCCAGATGCTGCAGTTGTTCCTGCTGGGCGCGCTGGTTGAGCTCAAGGGCGATCTGCAGGCGTGAGTTCTGGGTTTCCAGGTCGAGGGCCGGCAGCAACGGGTCGTCGTCGAACAAACCGTCGATCACCAACAGGTAGCCACGCAACAGGTGTCGGTTGTGTTGTTTGTAGGCTTCACCCAGTTCCAGCAGATTCAGCGAGCCGGAAGCCGTGTGCAGGGTGTAGCGGATCAGATAATGGGTGCTTTCGCTCAGTTGCTGTTGAACCGCGTCATGCAGCTGATAGCGCGCCTCTGGTTCCATGAGGCTGGCGTATGGCGAGCCGACCAGGGCGCACAGTTCCACAGCCGGCAGGCCGAACTGGCGTTCGCAATTGGGATCAAGAAACAGCAGCGCCCAGCTTGGTTCATTCAGCCGCTCGAAACGCAGCATGCCGAGCCGCGAGGGCACAGGCAACTGCGTCACTACCTCGGCCACCATACGGCTGGCGGCATCGGGTTGGCTTTTCATGGAGGGAACTCGCTTCGAATTTGCTGAACGCGCCGGGGCTCTCGCCCTCTTTACTGTTGCCTGCGGCAAGGTTGCATCATTGCGACACCGACTGACAAGAGAGATGAAGGCCAAGTGCTATAAGAATGTGTCGGCAGGCGCGAAGATTTCTGCAATTAAAGCCAAAAGTAATGTTCTCGACGCAGAGATTGCAGCCTTCGTCGGCTCCTGCAGGGGGTATTCCATCCCAACGGGAGGGCTGTCGAAGGCTGCGATTTTTTACTTTTAACGCAACGCAATAGCCACCGACTCTAGAAAATGGCCATCCCGATCGTGATAACGCACATGAATCTGATCCGAATCGACGATCAGATGCGCGAAGTTATCCTGGCTGATCACGTCGCTGGTCAATTCGTGTCGATAGTCGCCGGCAGCGGTCCGGGCCAACGGTTGATCGAGAATGAAGGTCGAAGCCTTGGCATAAGGCAGCAGCTTGCTGTTGCACAGCGGTGACGAAACGATGGTGTTGACCTCGAAAGCCGGGTCTTCGCTGTGGGTCAGGCGGCTGGTGAGGGAGCCGTGGACGTCGCCGGAAATGAACACCACATTCTTTATGCCGTGGGTGCGAATCGTTTCGAGCAGCCGTAACCGTTGCTCGGGAAAGGCTTTCCAGGCGTCATCGCCCAAGCGTTTGCGGTCCGGGTAGAACATCACACTGGTGACCACGAATTTGACCCGGGCCGGGCTGTGAATCAGCCAGTCGCACAGCGCCTGTTCCTGTTCGCGATCAAGAATGCGTCGGTCGTTGGCCGTCAGATTGCGCCGCGTTCTGCTGTCGGTGACAAACCATTCGATATCACCATTGGCAAACTGGTACCAGTAACGCCTTGGTGAATGACTTGGTTGATCTTGGGCATTGAATTCCCCGGCCGGGCTGTGACTGGCTTGATACAGTTCATAAGCTGCCATGGCATTCTTGTATAAATACTCATCATTGCTGTTTTTGTTGGCTGGCCAGTTATCTTCAATTTCATGATCATCAAGAATCATGTAAGTGGGAATGCCAGACATCAGTTTTGCAATATTAGGTTGGGAAAATGCAGAACGATACTTGGCAAGTATCTCGGTGTATTCCCGATCCGGCGCTATGAAGTTCAGATCGTCAACATACACTTGATCGCCCGTCATCAATACAGCATTGATAGGTGGTGACGCGCAGTGTGCAAGTTTGGCGATGGCGGCGAAGATCCGGTCGCCCAGGTGCGGAGCGGAAGGCTGCCCTGCCGTCATGCGCAAATAGCGGCAGGAGCCCACAATATAAGCTCGTGGCATGGCTGCCTTGCTGGCTTGCGTACGCAGGTGATAAACCTCCCGCGGCCACTGTAGAGGCAACTCCTGGACGGATTGCGGATTGTGCAACGGGCACATGGGGCTGAACCATCCAGCCTGGTATTCGTATTCAGTATCGGCAGTGAGATCCTGCAGAACGATGACATCTGACATGTCGCGCGACGGGATCAGTTGGGTAAATAAGCCGTTATTCCAGCGCTCTTCCCCCGCCCGTCGATAACGAATGCCGGCAAATACCAAAGCATCTTTTTGCCATTCTCCGCGCAGGAATATTCGTGCGTCATTAGTTGTTGTGTGGCCAATAATAGGGCCGACAGTAGGCTTGAACATAGTCGAGTCCTTTCGATGTTTTTCTGTTAATCAAAGCGGTAAAGTTATTGGCTGCTTTAACAGCCTTATAACCAAGGCTAGTGATTGAATCGCAAAAAATATCGGGCGGAAACGGACTTGAGTTGTGGGCGATGTCAGCCACAAATGTAGGAAGGATTCTTTCAGAGTAAAAAACGGCGGGCAAAAAAAGCCCCGCCAATTGGCGGGGTTGAGGTACGAGCGTGGCGCTCGGAAACGTGGAACGCGACTGGCCCTCCCGTGAGGGAGGGCCGGCCGGTCTTACAGCAGGATGGTGCGGATGTCCGCCAGCAAGTCGCTCAGACGCTTGGTGAAGCGTGCAGCAGCGGCGCCGTTGATCACACGGTGATCGTAGGACAGCGACAGTGGCAGCATCAGTTTCGGCTGGAAGGCTTTGCCGTCCCAGACTGGCTGGATGGTTGCCTTGGAAACACCGAGGATCGCCACTTCCGGCGCGTTGACGATCGGCGTGAAGCCGGTGCCGCCAAT
>NZ_RCNW01000458.1:0-2294 GCF_004307605.1 Pseudomonas sp. Sample_24 | reverse complement strand
CGAGGATCGCCACTTCCGGCGCGTTGACGATCGGCGTGAAGCCGGTGCCGCCAATGTGGCCGAGGCTGGAAATGGTGAAGCAGGCGCCTTGCATCTCGTCCGACGAGAGCTTCTTGGTCCGGGCTTTTTCAGCCAGGGAAGCCGCCTCGGCCGCCAGTTGCAGCAGGCTCTTCTGGTCGACGTTCTTGATCACCGGTACCAGCAGGCCATCAGGGGTGTCGACGGCGAAGCCGATGTTCACGTATTTCTTGCGGATGATCGCTTTGCCGCTTGGCGCCAGCGAGCTGTTGAAGTCCGGCAGTTCCTTGAGCAGGTGCGCGCAGGACTTGAGCAGCAGCGGCAGGATGGTCAGCTTGACGCCGGCCTTCTCTGCTACGGCTTTCTGGGCGTTACGGAACGCTTCGAGTTCGGTGATATCGGCCGAGTCGAATTGCGTCACGTGCGGCACGTTCAGCCAGCTGCGGTGCAGGTTGGCAGCGCCGACCTGCATCAGGCGGGTCATCGGTACTTCTTCGATTTCGCCGAAGCGGCTGAAGTCCACGACCGGTATCGGCGGAATGCCCGCGCCACCGGTTGCGCCAGCAGCAGCGGCCGGAGCTTCCTTGGCCTTCTGCATCATGGCCTTGACGTAAACCTGTACGTCTTCCTTCAGGATGCGACCGTGCGGACCGCTGGCGCCGACAGCGCTCAGCTCGACACCGAATTCGCGAGCCAGTTGACGCACGGCAGGGCCGGCGTGAACTTTCGCGCCCGGCTTGGCAGGCGCAGCGGCCGGAGCGGGGGCAGCGGCAGCCGGAGCAGCAGCTGGCGCCGGAGCGCTCGGAGCAGCAGCGGCAGCTGGAGCCGGGGCAGCAGCTGGAGCTGCGCCTTTGACTTTCAACTTGAGAATCAGGTCGCCGGTACCGACTTCGTCATCCAGCTTGATGGAAACGCTTTCCACCACGCCAGCGGCAGGCGATGGGATTTCCATGCTGGCCTTGTCGGATTCCAGGGTGATCAGCGACTGGTCGGCTTCAACGGTGTCGCCGGCCTTGACCAGGACTTCGATGATCTTCGCCTTGCCTGCCGAACCGATGTCCGGAACGTGGATGTCCTGGACGCTGTCGGCTACCGGTGCAGCCGGAGCGGCAGCAGCTGGCGCAGGAGCAGCGGCGGCAGGTGCAGCAGCCTGAGCTGGCGCAGCGGCCGGCGCCGCAGCACCCGCCACTTCCAGGTCCAGAATCAGGTCGCCAGTGCCGACTTCGTCGTTGAGCTTGACGCTGATGGCCTTGACCACGCCAGCGGCAGGCGACGGGATTTCCATGCTGGCCTTGTCGGATTCCAGGGTGATCAGCGACTGATCAGCCTCGACGGTGTCGCCGACCTTGACCTGGATCTCGATGATCTGGGCCTTGCCCGACGAACCGATGTCCGGCACGTGCACTTGCTGAACCGAAGCGGCAGCAGGAGCAGCAGGGGCAGCGGCTGGAGCGGCAGCAGGCGCGGCGGCCGGTTTGGCTTCAGCTTTTGCAGCAGGCGCAGCGGCAGCCGCAGGAGCCGCTTGCGCGGCGCCTTCGACTTCCAGCTCGAGCAGCTCGTCGCCTTCTTTCAGGCGATCGCCCAGCTTCACTTTCAGACTCTTGATGATACCGGCCTTCGGCGCAGGCACTTCCATGCTCGCCTTGTCCGATTCCAGGGTCAGGATGCTCTGGTCGGCTTCAATACGGTCGCCGACCTTCACAAACAGTTCAATTACTTCACCTTCACCGCTGCCGATGTCAGGTACGCGAATGAGTTCGCTCACAGAATCTCTCCTCAGCAGTCCAGTGGGTTGAGTTTTTCCGGGTTGATACCGAACTTGGCGATGGCTTCAGCCACGACTTTAGGTTCGATGTCACCACGGTCAGCCAGTGCTTCCAGGGCTGCCAACACCACGAAATGACGGTCAACTTCGAAGAAATGACGCAGTTTCTTGCGGCTGTCGCTGCGGCCGAAACCGTCGGTGCCCAGGACTTTGAATTCCTTGGACGGTACCCACTGACGGATCTGCTCGGCGAACAGTTTCATGTAGTCGGTAGAGGCAATGACCGGACCTTTACGACCGTTCAGGCACTCTTCGACATAGCTCAGCTTAGGCTTCTGGCCCGGGTGCAGACGGTTGGTGCGCTCAACGGCCAGGCCGTCGCGACGCAGTTCGTTGAAGCTGGTAACGCTCCACACGTCGGCGCCGACGTTGAACTCTTCACGCAAAATCTTCGCTGCTTCACGGACTTCACGCAGGATGGTGCCGGAGCCCATCAGCTGAACGTGGTGCG
>NZ_RCNW01000135.1:0-1312 GCF_004307605.1 Pseudomonas sp. Sample_24 | reverse complement strand
TTTTCTTGTTTTGACTGCGGATGCGAATGTTACAGTTTCGTTACCGAAAATAGCACTGGTTCTCATCAGCCAAACAGCGGAAATGTTGGAAAACGAGCATTCCTTTATGAACATGTCGCTCAGATGTAAGTGAAGGGCGTTGTAGGAGTTGTTACCGCTTTCCTTTAGTGACTGCCGGGCCGGCAGGATTAAGGCAAATCTTTGGGAAATGTCCTGCACTGTTACCGGAAGCCATGATCTTCAGCTCAATACCTTCGCGCTTTAACCTTTTGGCCAGTTGCCAAGACTGGCATTTGAGGTGCGAAGGGGAGAGGGAAGGGTTATGCGGTGGATTGCGTTCTTGCTGGTGCTGGCGTTGTCTGGAGAAGCCCGGGCCGAGGAGTTTTTGCTTATTCCGGAAGACAATCCCAAGCCGGTGTACCCGCCGGCGCTGCAAAGGGCCGGAATTACAGGTGATGTCCGGGTCAGGTTCACGGCGCATGCCGATGGTTCGGTGAGCAAGGTGAGCATTTTGCAAAGCGATCACCCGGATTTGGCCGAGGCGACCCGGGTTGCCATTGCGCAGTGGCGATTCAAGCCGTGGGTGGTCGAAGGTGGCAAACCCAAAGAGCAGGAGGTCATTGCGCCCATGATCTTTCGATACGACTCGGACCTGCCCATTCATATCAATCAGTGGCTCAAGGAGCTGAGATGCCGCGATTTCAATGAGGTCATGGCCAATGTTCCGGAGAGCGGTTGGCTTGATGCTTCTGCCTTCCATTACACCCGTGCCTACCTCTCGAATGCGTTCTCCGCGACCAGCTTGTCAAACGAGCGACGTCTGGAGCTGATCGCAAAGCTGAACAGGGCGGTGCCGATTATCGTCCGGCAATGTTCGAGCAAACCAACGTCCCGGTTTGCGAGGTTTTTGCCTGAGGACCTTCGCAAGCTGCTTTAGTTGTCGACTGGGTCTGAACCCGATTGCTTGAGTCCAGACCGTTTTGCCAATTCAGCGAACCTGCACCACCACCTTGCCTACCGCCTTGCGCTGGCCCAGATCGTTGATCGCCTGCGCGGCATTGCTCAGCGAATACACCTGCGACACCAACGGCTTCAGCTTGCCTTCGGCAAACCAGCCGAAGAGCTGCTGGAAGTTCGCGGCGTTGTCCTGCGGTTGGCGCTGGGCGAACGAGCCCCAGAATACGCCGAGTACCGCTGCACCTTTGAGCAGTGCCAGGTTCACCGGCAGTTCGGGAATCCGGCCGCTGGCGAAACCGACCACCAGCAGGCGGCCGTTCCAGGCGATGGCGCGGATGGCCTGGTCGAACAGGTC
>NZ_RCNW01000295.1:0-8540 GCF_004307605.1 Pseudomonas sp. Sample_24 | reverse complement strand
ACCATTTCGACATCAGCTACGAGCTGGAAAACCAGATCAAGGGCACCGACAAGGAGAAATACCTGGTCGGCATCCGCAAGCTGCTCGACAACTGCTCGTTCTCCTACACCCGTCAGACCGAAATGAAAGGCCTGGGTCACGCGATCCTGACCGGTCGTCCACTGATCGGCGACGAACCTTTCGCGGTCGTGCTGGCGGACGACTTGTGCGTCAACCTTGAAGGCGACGGCGTACTGACCCAGATGGTCAAGCTGTACAAGCAGTTCCGCTGCTCGATCGTGGCCATCCAGGAAGTCGATCCGCAAGAGACCAACAAGTACGGCGTCATCGCCGGCGAGATGATCCGCGACGACATCTACCGTGTGCACAGCATGGTCGAAAAACCAAAGCCTGAAGACGCGCCGTCGAACCTGGCCATCATCGGTCGCTACATCCTGACCCCGGACATCTTCGACCTGATCGAACAGACCGAGCCAGGCAAAGGCGGCGAAATCCAGATCACCGACGCCCTGATGAAGCAAGCCCAGAACGGCTGCGTAATGGCCTACAAGTTCAAAGGCAAGCGCTTCGACTGCGGCGGCGCCGAAGGCTACATCGACGCGACCAACTTCTGCTTCGAGAACTTCTACAAGACGGGTAAGGCTTACTAAAAGCTTTTGACCCGACTGTATGAAAAGCCACCTTCGGGTGGCTTTTTCATTTTCCGCCCCAATAACGTTCGCAACGCTTGCCCAACACACGTCCGCAGGTATGCTGATCACCTGCCGAGGAGATAGACAATGGCCTACGATTTTGATCTTTATGTGATTGGCGCCGGTTCCGGCGGTGTGCGGGCTGCGCGGTTTGCGGCGGGTTTTGGGGCGAAGGTGGGCGTGGCCGAGAGCCGTTACCTGGGCGGCACTTGTGTGAACGTCGGTTGCGTGCCGAAAAAGCTGCTGGTTTACGGCGCGCACTTTGCCGAAGATTTTGAACAGGCGTCGGGTTTTGGCTGGACGCTGGACGACGCGCAGTTCGATTGGTCGACGCTGATCGCCAACAAGGATCGCGAGATCAATCGCCTCAATGGTATCTACCGCAACCTGCTGGTCAACAGCGGTGTGACCCTGCATGAAGGCCACGCGAAGATCGTCGATCCGCATCAGATCGAGGTTAATGGCGAGCGTTTCACCGCGAAGAATATCTTGATCGCCACCGGCGGCTGGCCGCAGATCCCGGACATTCCGGGGCATGAACACGCGATCAGTTCCAACCAGGCGTTTTTCCTCAAAGAACTGCCCAAGCGTGTGCTGGTGGTAGGCGGTGGTTACATTGCGGTCGAATTTGCCGGGATTTTCCATGGCCTCGGTGCGCAAACCACGCTGCTGTATCGCGGTGAACTGTTCCTGCGTGGCTTTGACGGTTCCGTGCGCAAGCATTTGCAGGAAGAGCTGACCAAGCGCGGCATGGACCTGCAGTTCAACGCCGACATCGAACGCATCGACAAGCAGGCTGATGGCAGCCTGAAAGTCACGCTCAAGGACGGTCGTCAGCTGGAAGCCGATTGCGTGTTTTACGCCACGGGTCGCCGGCCGATGCTGGACAATCTCGGATTGGAAAACACCGCGGTCAAGCTCGACAAGAAAGGCTTTGTCGAGGTGGATGAGCAGTATCAGACCTCCGAACCGTCGATCCTGGCGCTGGGTGATGTGATCGGTCGGGTGCAACTGACACCTGTGGCGTTGGCCGAAGGCATGGCGGTGGCGCGCCGTTTGTTCAAGCCTGAGCAATATCGCCCAGTGGATTACAAGATGATCCCGACGGCGGTGTTCAGCTTGCCGAACATTGGCACCGTCGGCTTGACCGAAGAAGAGGCGCGCGACGCCGGGCATGACGTCGTGATCTACGAAAGCCGCTTCCGCCCAATGAAGCTGACTTTGACCGAATGCCAGGAGCGCACGCTGATGAAGCTGGTGGTGGACGGCAAGTCCGACAAGGTGCTGGGTTGCCACATGGTCGGGCCGGACGCCGGTGAAATCGTTCAGGGCCTGGCGATTGCCTTGAAGGCAGGCGCTACCAAGCGCCACTTCGACGAAACCATCGGCGTGCACCCGACGGCCGCCGAAGAGTTCGTCACCATGCGTACGCCGGTCGCCGGTTAATCGTCTTTGGCTGCGTCTGCCGCCGCTGCTGCTGCAGCGGCCAGACGTACGCTTTCTTCCAGCGCTGCCTGGGTTTTCGTCAGTTCAATTTCCAGTGCTTTGTTGATGTGCGATTGCTCATCGATGTTCTGTTTTTGCGCCTGACTTTCCAACAGGGCAACGCGCAGGCGTTCCTGGAGGAGGGTGCGTTCGGCGTCGACACGGGTGGCCTGTTCCAGTAGCTGGTCCTGACGGTTATTGCTTTGCTTGAGTTGAGCCTGCAACAGGCTCAGCTCACGCAACGTTCCGCGGTTCTCCGTGAGCAATCGTTCGTTGTCACGGTGCAACTGCGTGATTTCGTCCTGGCGCACCAGCGCACTTTGCTGCGCTTGGCGCAACTCCATCTGCAACTGTTGCACCTGACTTTCATGACGGCTGAGTTCCTGTTCGCGTTGCTCCTTGACGGCATTGCGGTAGTGCTCAAGTGCATCGCGGGCATGCAGGTGCTTTTCTTCCAGCGAGCGGATTTGCTCGTCTTTGTCTTGCAAGCGTAATTCGAAATCCGCCAGCGCCTGGTTCAATCCGGCGTTGCGGGTCTGTTCGGCCTGCAGCGTAGCCAGGGTTTCTTGCAGGGATTCGTGTTCTTGAGTCAGCGCCAGGCTCTGGATTTCATACTGCTCGTGGAGTTCGTTGTTGGTTTCCTGCGCTTCTGTCAGCTGGGCTTCAAGCGCTTTGCGCTGCTGCTCGAACTGTTCGCGGGCCTGATCAATCGGCTCTTGCGCCTGTTCTTTCAGGCGTTGCGCCAGTCGCGAAACCAAGGCCAGCAGTTCATCGTCGATCGGTTCGGCGGGTTCGGCTTCTACGCGCTGAGCGCCGTCGTCCAGTTCCTTGAGATAGCGATGAATGGTGGTTTTGGAGCCGGTATTGCCCATTTCGATCCGCACTGCATCGATGCTCGGGTTCTCACCGCGGGCAAGAATGGCCAAACGGGCCGCTTGCACGACCGCCTTATTTACACCGCCACGGGCCATGACTACTCCTACAATTTCGTAATGTGGTACGTACTACCTGAATACACATTGTACCATTCAATCATAGAAGTTAAATACAAAGCGTTATTGACACGGGATATACTGGTATTACCCCATGTGATACAGCAAAAGCCGTGAATTTTCCCGCTGAAACGGTACGTTTTCGAGATCTGCGCCATGACTGAACTGGACCGCTACCTGCAAGCCGCCACCCGCGACAACACCCGTCGCAGTTATCGCGCGGCAATCGAGCATTTCGAGGTCAGTTGGGGCGGGTTTCTGCCGGCCACCAGCGACAGCGTTGCGCGCTACCTGGTTGCGCATGCAGGCGTGTTGTCGATCAATACGCTCAAGTTGCGTTTGTCGGCGCTGGCGCAATGGCACAACAGCCAGGGTTTTGCCGATCCGACCAAGGCGCCCGTGGTGCGCAAGGTGTTCAAAGGAATTCGTGCGTTGCACCCTGCGCAAGAGAAACAGGCGCAGCCCTTGCAGCTTCAGCATCTGGAGCAAGTGATTAGTTGGCTCGAGCAGGAGGCGGCAACCGCCAGGGCACAGTGTGATCGCCCCGGTTTGCTGCGGGCAAAGCGCGACAGCGCGCTGATTCTGCTGGGCTTCTGGCGCGGGTTTCGCAGCGACGAGTTGTGCCGCGTACAGATTGAACATGTACAGGTCAACGCCAACTCGGGCATTACGCTCTACCTGCCGCGCAGCAAGAGTGATCGGGAAAACCTCGGCAAGACTTACCAGACACCGGCGCTGCAACGCCTGTGTCCGGTGCAGGCCTACATCGACTGGATCACCGAAGCTGCGCTGGTGCGCGGGCCGGTTTTCCGTGGCATTGATCGCTGGGGGCATTTGAGTGAGGAGGGGCTTCACGCCAACAGCGTGATCCCATTGCTGCGACAAGCGCTGGAGCGCGCGGGGATTGCCGCCGAGCTCTACACCAGTCACTCGTTACGCCGCGGCTTTGCGTCCTGGGCGCATCAGGCCGGATGGGATTTGAAATCGTTGATGAGTTACGTCGGCTGGAAGGACATGAAGTCGGCCATGCGCTATATCGAAGCCAGCCCGTTTCTCGGTATGGCGCGCTTGCCTGAAAATGCGCTGGTTCCCTGAGCCAAGCGCAAGGGCGCCCTCACTGCAATTCCCCAGATACCGTTTTCTTCTATTAATACTGTTGGCTAATAGCCAAAGCCAATCAGCAGCATCAGGTTTGCCAATGAGCCAACCGTCCGTCGAGTGGGTAAAGTTCTCCCCATCAACTTCTTAACCCCTGACGGAGAGTCAACGATGCCTATCATCAACAGCCAAGTTAAACCATTCAAAGCTGACGCATTCAAAAATGGCGACTTCGTAAAAGTCTCGGACGCTGACCTGAAAGGCAAGTGGTCTGTAGTTTTCTTCTACCCAGCAGACTTCACCTTCGTTTGCCCAACCGAGCTGGAAGACCTGGCTGACAACTACGATGCCTTCCAGAAGCTGGGCGTCGAGATCTACAGCGTTTCCACCGACACCCATTTTGCCCACGCTGCCTGGCACAACACTTCGCCAGCCATTGGCAAAATCCAGTACACCATGATCGGCGACCCGACCCACGCGATCTCCCGCAACTTCGACGTGCTGATCGAAGAAGCTGGTCTGGCTGACCGTGGCACCTTCGTGATCAACCCTGAAGGCCAGATCAAAATCGTTGAACTGAACGACGGCGGTGTAGGCCGTGACGCCTCCGAGCTGCTGCGCAAGATCAAGGCTGCTCAGTACGTCGCTGCTCACCCAGGCCAGGTTTGCCCAGCCAAGTGGAAAGAAGGCGAGGCCACTCTGGCTCCGTCCCTGGACCTGGTCGGCAAGATCTAAGTCAGTGACGCGCTTCATCAGGGCGGACTTCCGCACCTTCTAAGCAAGCTGCACCGCCCACTAAAAACGCCCGGGCGAGATTCGCTCGGGCGTTTTTTTATGCACCAAATTCAAGGAAATCGCCCGTATGTTGGACACCAATCTTAAAGCCCAGTTGAAATCGTACCTGGAACGGGTCACCCAGCCGATCGAGATCGTTGCATCCCTCGACGACGGTGCGAAATCCCAGGAAATGCTTGAATTGCTGAAGGACGTTGCCAGTCTTTCCAGCCAGATTACTTTGCTCGACAACGGTGACGATGCACGCAAGCCATCGTTCTCGATCAATCGCCCGGGTGCCGACATCAGCCTGCGCTTCGCCGGCATCCCCATGGGTCACGAATTCACGTCGCTGGTGTTGGCTCTGCTGCAGGTTGGCGGTCATCCATCGAAGGCCAGCGCTGAAGTCATTGAACAGATCCGTTCGCTCAAAGGTGAGTTCAACTTCGAGACTTACTTCTCGCTGTCCTGCCAGAACTGCCCCGACGTAGTCCAGGCATTGAATCTGATGGCCGTACTCAACCCGAACATCCGCCACGTCGCAATCGACGGTGCGCTGTTCCAGGCTGAAGTCGATGAGCGTCAGATCATGGCGGTGCCGAGCATCTACCTCAATGGCGTGAACTTCGGCCAGGGCCGCATGGGCCTGGAGGAAATCCTCGCCAAGATCGACACCAGCGGCATCGAGCGTCAAGCTGAAAAGATCAGCGCCAAAGAAGCGTTTGACGTGCTGGTGGTCGGCGGTGGCCCAGCCGGTGCCTCGGCAGCGATTTATGCCGCGCGTAAAGGCATTCGTACCGGTGTGGCGGCCGAACGTTTCGGTGGACAGGTGCTGGACACCATGGCCATCGAGAACTTTATCTCGGTGCAGGAAACCGAAGGGCCGAAACTGGCCGTAGCGCTGGAAGAACACGTTAAACAGTACGATGTGGACATCATGAACCTGCAGCGTGCCGACAAACTGGTGCCTGGCAAAGAGGGTGAGCTGCACGAAGTCCACTTCGCCAGCGGTGCGAAACTCAAAGCCAAGACCGTGATCCTGGCGACGGGTGCACGGTGGCGTGAAATGAACGTCCCCGGTGAGCAGCAGTACCGCAACAAGGGCGTGGCGTACTGCCCGCATTGCGACGGTCCGCTGTTCAAAGGCAAGCGCGTTGCAGTGATTGGCGGCGGTAACTCCGGCGTCGAAGCGGCCATTGACCTGGCCGGTATCGTCTCCCACGTCACGCTGCTGGAGTTCGACGTACAACTGCGCGCCGATGCGGTATTGCAGCGCAAGTTGCACAGCCTGCCCAACGTCACCGTGATTACCAGTGCGCAAACCACTGAAGTGACTGGCGATGGACAGAAGGTCAACGGCTTGCGTTACAAGGATCGTCAGAGTGACGAACTGCGTACTGTTGAGCTGGAAGGGATCTTCGTGCAGATCGGCCTGTTGCCGAACACCGATTGGCTCAAGGGCACCATCGAGCTGTCGCCGCGCGGCGAGATCATTGTCGATGCCCGTGGTGAAACGTCAATCCCTGGCGTGTTTGCCGCCGGTGACGTAACGACCGTGCCTTACAAGCAGATCGTGATTGCGGTGGGCGAGGGCGCCAAGGCTTCCCTGAGCGCATTTGATCACTTGATCCGAACTTCAGCCCCGGCGTAAACCGGGACGCTGAAAATACAAAACCCCATGAGTGATCATGGGGTTTTTGTTTTTCTTTACATGATCGTTCCCACGCTCTGCGTGGGAATGCAGCCCAGGACGCTCCGCGTCCCCAAAAGCGTGACGCAGAGCGTCACAGGAGGCGTTACCACGCAGAGCGTGGGAACGATCAGTGGCAGCAAACTTTTTTACAGCGGTGCCGGCTGAATGATTTCGACCCAGTAAGCATCCGGGTCCTTGATGAACGCCAGGCTCTTCATGCGGCCATCGGTCAAACGTTTCTGGAAATCGCAGCCCAGCGCTTCGAAACGCTCGCACGCGGCGACGATATCCGGTACCGAGATACAGATGTGGCCGAACCCGCGCGGATCAGTGTTGCCGTTGTGGTAGGAAAAGTCCGGGTCGTTTTCGGTGCCGTGGTTGTGAGTCAGTTCGAGGATGCCAGGGATCGACTTCATCCACTCGGTGCGTGCAGCGGCGTCGGCAGGAATCTGCGCCTTATCGACCAGCGCGAGGAAGTACAGGCTGAATTCGGCTTCCGGGAAATCGCGTTTTTCTACCAGCGTGAAACCCAGGATGCGCGTGTAGAAGTCCAGGGACTTGGTGATGTCCTTGACCCGCAACATGGTGTGGTTGAACACGAATTTTTGCGTGGCGGTGTCAGGTTGTGCGGTAACGCCGGGGAAGGTGTTCAGTTCTTGCAGGCTCATGGGCCCTCCGGAAATAAGTGGGGCTGACGATTGGCGACTATGATACGCAAGGGATGCGACATCACCAAACCCAAAGCGTCGGCTATTGCCTGACAGTCGGTCGAGGCTCAGACTTCACTGCTCATCCTGCGAGTGTTCATGGCAATGATTCGAATCGGCACATCGGTACTCATTTTGATTGGCGTGTGGTGTGGGGTTGCCAGTGCGGATGCTGAAGCGCCGGTCATGCCCTGGCCCGCCGGTTGGCAGGTCGAAGCGATCGAGCAAGGGACGGCTGCGCCAGGCGTTTCTCGCCAGCGCGCAGTGAAAAGCGATCACGGCGGGACGCCAGTCATGGTGATGGAGTTGACCATGACACGGGTGGAAAGCGGGCACCAAGTAAACCTGGAGGGCGTGTTGCTGGAGATGCGCAAGTCGGTGCAAAAAGACTTCTTTCAAAGCGGCTATCAAAGTGTTTGCAATCGCATACATCCGACAACGTTGAGCCGTTTATCGGCGTTGGAATCTACCTGCACCATCACGCAAAACGGTCGTCATGTGCTTTCTCAAACTTTGGTAGCTGCCGTTGACGGCGATAAGGCCTATGTTCTTTCCTACGCGGGGCAGGCCGAGGCTTACAAAACAAGTCAGGATGAAATAGAAGCGGTGCGCAACGGCTTGAAACTTTAGCCAAAGACTTTAGTGGCTGCAGGCTTTGCGCAAGGATGAAGTACTTTAGATGCCCAATGGGATTAAGCCTAAAGTTAGTCGGCAAGTAGCGAGTTGATCGACGCACTTCGTTGCATTTAGATGGTATTCATGAAAAAGCCCTGCATTGGCAGGGCTTTTTTTACGGCGCAAATTTAGCCGCGCAGCCAGGAGTCAACGGTGGAAGCGCCGTATTGTTCCTTCCAGGCTTTCAGGCCGCGATGGTTGCCGCCCTTGGTTTCAATCAGCTCGCCGGTGTGCGGGTTCTGATAAACCTTGACCACGCGAGCGCGGCGGGTTTTAGGTGCGGTAGCCTGTTGCAGGCCGGACTTGCCCGGGTTCGGATCGAGGATGGCGATGATGTCGCGCAGGCTCTTGCCGTAGGTTTTCATCAGCCCCTGGAGCTTTTCTTCGAATTCGATTTCTTTCTTCAGCCCGGCATCGTTCTTCA
>NZ_RCNW01000055.1:0-8571 GCF_004307605.1 Pseudomonas sp. Sample_24 | reverse complement strand
CGTAGAAACTGGTCAGCAAGCTGTTGCCGGTCAGGTCGTGGCACTGCGAGAGCACATGGATCTTGTTGTGGATCTTCAGCTCGCGAGAGGCGTGTACGAACGTTTCGTTGCGGAAGCTGTAGAACGGCTCGGAATAACCGGCCGAAGCCACGATGGCCGAGCAGCCGACCAGTTTTGCGGTGGCACTGTCTTCGAGAACGAAGAAATAGCTTTCTTCACCGTTGAAGCTCACTTCGGCAGCGAACGAGGCTTCGCTCGCGGCGATCTTGTCGCTCAGGCGTTCAACGTCATCCGGCAAGGAAGTGACACCAATCGGGCTGTCCGCAGCCAGACGCTGTACCTCGCCCAGATCAGCCATTTGCGCGGGGCGCATCACCAGCATGGTGTCACTCCTTTTTATTAAAACTCTTGAGGGAAATAAACCGGGCCCTTGTAGGAGCAAAGCTTGCTCGCGATGGTGTGTCAGCCACATGGGTGTTCACTGACACGCCATCGCGAGCAAGCTTTGCTCCTACAGAAGAGCGGGTCCGGCATCAGAATCGGGGTCGACGCCTGAATCGTCAGGCGTCGAAGGGTCTATCAGGCTTGCGTCAGTTTTGCCGCGGCACGTTCGAAGCGGTCCAGGCCGGCATCGATATCGGCGTCTTCGACCACCAGGCTCGGGGCGAAACGCACCACGTCCGGGCCGGCTTGCAGGACCATCAGGCCTTCTTGTTCAGCGGCGTTGAAAATGTCCTTGGCCTTGCCTTTCCAGGCATCGCTCAGCACGCAACCGATCAACAGGCCCATGCCGCGGACCTTGGTGAACAGGCCGTACTTTTCGCCGATCTGTTCAAGGCGTGCCTTGAACTTGTCGTGCTTGGCCTTGACGCCGGCCAGCACTTGCGGGGTGTTGATCACGTCGATCACCGCTTCCGCGACAGCGCAAGCCAGCGGGTTACCGCCGTAAGTGGTGCCGTGGGTGCCGACAACCAAGTGTTTGGCCAGGTCTTCGGTGGTCAGCATGGCCGCGATCGGGAACCCGCCGCCCAGGCTCTTGGCGCTGGTGAGGATGTCCGGAATCACGCCGTAATGCTGGTAGGCGAACAGGTGGCCAGTACGGCCCATGCCGGTTTGCACTTCGTCAAAGATCAGCAGCGCGTTGTGCGCGGTGCAGAGGTCGCGGGCACCTTGCAGGTATTCGAGTTCGGCCGGGATCACACCGCTCTCGCCCTGGATCGGCTCCAGCACCACAGCGCAAGTCTTGTCGGAAATGGCGGCTTTCAGCGCCGCCAGATCGTTGTACGGCACATGGGTGATACCGGTGATTTTCGGACCGAACCCGTCGGAGTACTTCGACTGGCCACCGACGTTAACGGTGAACAGGGTACGGCCGTGGAAGCTGTTGAGCGCGGCGATGATTTCGTACTTCTCGCTGCCGAAACGGTCGAAACCGACACGACGGGCCAGCTTGAAGGCAGCCTCGTTGGCTTCGGCGCCGGAGTTGCAGAAGAAAGCACGCTCGGCAAATGTGGCGTTGACCAACTTATGGGCCAGGCGCAGGGCCGGCTCATTGGTGAACACGTTGGACACGTGCCACAGTTTGTTCGCCTGCTCGGTCAAGGCACCGACCAGCGCCGGGTGCGCATGGCCCAATACGTTCACGGCAATCCCGCCGGCGAAGTCGATCAGCTCGCGACCGGACTGGTCCCAAACGCGGGAACCGGCGCCACGCACAGGAATGAATGCGGCAGGCGCATAGTTGGGAACCATTACCTGATCGAAATCGGCGCGTTGTACCGCAGCGTGCTCAACGGACATCGGAGTCTCCTGAAGAGAAAACACTCGCCTGAAACTGGCGAGCTTGGTGAGGATTGTAAGGACAGTTTTCAGCCCGGCCTTGCCGCCAAGCGACAACTTCTTATAGCGCAAACCCCGGATTTTCCCGGGTTTACGGCAATGCGACATATAGGGTCGCAAAGGCGCAGTTTAAACTGCTGGCGCGGATTTGCGGCAGGATTGGCGAGAGATGAATGCCTGCGCAATAAATATGTACCGCACCGGAAACGATGCAGCCTGTTTCCCTTGACGCTCTTTGAGCGCTAATGGACCTGCAAGATGCAATTACCCGACGAGCAAACGCGGACAGCCTCAGCTGACGCAACGTATATCGCCCACACCGACACTCACTACCCGCCTCTCACTCATACGATTCCCCACTGGCTCGGGAACGCATCATCGGCCAGACGCCTGGCGCTGAAGAGCGCACGCCCGATACTGACGAGTGGTTTGCGCGCGGCGCCGGCTGCGCAACACGCTGAACTCGGACGACTGAATGCCGCGCACTGGACCGCACAAAACCGAGTCGACCGCACACTGGAAAACCTGCAGGACGCCTACGCTTTTGCTGAACCACTGCTCAAAAACGCTCTGAAAGCGCGATTCGGCCTGGACGTGGACGTCAAAGGCACGTTCTTGCGCCTGTACATTCCCGCGACCATTCCCTGGTTTCCGATCAAGTCAGGCGCCGCTCGCACCTGGACCGTGTCGCTGTTGAATGCGGCACTGCATAACTTTGAAGAACAGGAAACCCACAAGGATGCCTACGAGCCCGACTCGACGTTCATCACTGAGCCGTCCTCGACCGGGCAGTTCGATACCTTGCCCGCGCTCAAGCAGACGATCACGGTGCAGGCCTTTACCCGGTTATGCCGTGAACTGGACATCGGCGGCCAATACCGCACCTACCTGGAGGATAATCTTGGGGTTTCCAACCCGCTGGCTGCGACCGTACTGCGCTCCAGGGTCGAGGCCAGCCAGAAAGCCGCATTGAAGGCCGCGCTGCATCTGGCTCGCCTGAACGGCGACATTCAGGACGACTTCTTTCAACTGATCCAGGCGCTGGCTGAGGGCAAGCAAGGTATCAAACTTGGAAACGAACCCCTGCTGTGCCACGACTTGACGATCATGTCCGCCAGTCTGACCGGCATCGTCGTGTTTGCACCTAACCTTGAACGCGCACGCAATGTCGCACGGGTCGTGGCCTACATCCCCGATGACCCGGAGCACCCGATCAAGGAGTACACCTCGACGGCCGAGCTGATGCAAACCCTCACTCGTCAACTGCGCACCCCGGATTACCAACAATTTTTCAGTCGTTTTGTCGCTCACGAAGACCGCGGATATTTTTTTGGCAACCTGGCCGATCGCCTGAGCCATGTGACCTGGCATCAACGCCACTACGGTGAAGCGCTGCCATCATGGCGTGAAACGCCGACAGAGCGGCCCAATCTGCAATTTTCTGTCACGCCGATCCATCGCGGCCCATGGCCCCATCTCTACCGCGCGCAGTTGAACAAAATTCTCAACGACGCCCGGGTCATCGCGGTGTCTACCGCAATGGCGGACCAAAAGGCTCGCTGGGCACTCTGGGACTCCTTTACCGGCGTGCTGTCCGCCATTGTGCAGCTCGCCGCTTTCGTCGCCCTGCCTTTTGTGCCGTTTGTGGGCGAATTGATGCTGGCTTACATGGCTTATCAATTGGTCAACGATGCCTTTGAAGGGATTATCGACTGGGCGCAAGGGCAGACCACCGAAGCCTTCGAGCACCTGATGACAGTGGTTGAGACATTGATCCAGTTGGGGGCCTTCGCCGCAGGTGGGGTCGTTGCCGCAGGCGAGTTTCGCAAGGCTCTGCCCGCAGAGGTCATCGCCTTCATTGACCGGTTCAAACCGGTGCAGGCAGCCAATGGAAAGACCCTTTACTGGAAACCCGACCTGAGCCCTTATGAACAGGCCGCGCCGCTGCCCCGGCAATCGGTTCCCGACACGTCAGGCCTGCATCAACACAACGGCAAAACCATCGCCCGCATCGAGGGCAAACGCTTCGCCGTCAGACAGGAGCCAACCGGCGACTACCGTATCGAGCATCCCAGCCGCCCCGATGCCTACAGCCCCGCGCTCAAGCACAACGGCAGCGGCGCCTGGCAGACAGAACTCGACCGACCACTGGAGTGGGACAAAAACACCCTATTGCAGCGCTTGGGTCACCTGAGCGAAAAGCTGTCTCCCGCCGAACGCGAACGCGCACTCAAGGCCAGCGGTTTACACGAGAACACCCTGCGCAGAATGCATGTCGAGCACGAACCCATTCCGTCCTTGCTGGCCGATACCCTCAAGCGTCTCAACCTCGATAAGGACCTGCAAACGTTTATCGACCGCCTCAACAGCGGACGTCACGAACAGTATTCAAAGGCTGATTCCCAAACCCAACTGCAATTGCTCACCGAGCATTTCCTGTGGCCCGACAGCATAGGCATCAGCCTGCTCGATGTCCGGGGCAACATCGTCTGGGAAACCACAACGGCGGCACACTCAGGCATTGAGGTTCAGGAAGGTCGCTTGATCGAGGGGGACGTGCTCAAAAGCGTGCTTGCCCAGCTGAATGAAAGCGAGCAAAAAACCCTTCTGGAAGAACATCGACTTGCGCCCTCTCTCTCGCTTGACGCACGCGCCACATCATTGAGACAGAAACTCGCCCAGACCGCCGCCCGACAACGAGCATCACTGTTCGACAGTCGATACCGCGCTCTTGAACGCCCCCAGAATGCCTTGATTCAAAAACTGATCGACACCACCACGGGGCTGCCGCTGAGCGTGGCGAGCGAATTGATCGATAGCGCCACGAGCCCCGAACTGCAACTGCTGCAAACCGGCGAAGTGCCCAAACGCCTCAAGGACCTTGCCCGCTGGGCGATGCAAGAAGTACGGCTGACGCGAGCCTACGAAGGACTTGATCTGCCATCGCTTGATAATCCTGACACCGATCTGCTGCGCCTCCATTCACTTGAGCGCCTGCCAGGCTGGACATCCGAAATCCGTATAGACATTCAGGACTACGCCTATAACGGCCGCACCCGCACCCGCACCCGCATTGGCAAACAGGACGCCGCCATCCGCAAAGTGCTGGTACGGCGCCAAGATGGTCGATACGAAGCCTACGACGACGAGGGCTTGAGCCTGAGCGGCGCAACAGAACTGAGTCGGGCCATTCTTCATGCCCTGCCCGACGCGGAGCGCAACGCACTGAAGATCAACATCCATCAAGGCGAAAAACTTGAACACGCGCTGCGCGAACATTCGCTGGAGCGCGGCGAATTACGCAACATTCTGGAGGACAATCCAATACTCAAACCGGCCTATGACCCGGCGACCATGCGCCTGCTTGGAGGCGCCGACGGCTACGATCAACTCCCGTCGGGCCAGCCGGATCTGGTACGCAGGGTTCGCCAACTCTGGCCGGCACTCAACCCGCAAGAAGTGCTGGAAGTCATCGATTACCTGCACACCCACCCCGCCGGTGCTCATGCGGAACTCGCCCGCCTGCAAGGTGAGTACGGGCAACTGAACAATGATTTGCAGGACTGGGTCAATCAGGCGCCCCACCTCGACCCTCAAACCGGTAACAGGTTGAGCGCCGCGCAGCTGGCGGAAAACCGGGAGAACCGTGCCGCGTTCAGGTATGAGCTGCAGAGAGGCTGGCGACGGCAGATCACTGCCAGCATTACCGACGACCCTGCCGACGTCGAATATCTGTTGAGTTTCGTCAAGCCGATCGTGGGAGAACTGCCGACCATCAGCGCAGATTTCAGCCGCATTTCAACGCTATCGATGACCAACAGCGGCGCGCCGCAAGGCATCATGGGTTTCCTCCAACACTTCACCGGGCTTGCCCGCCTCGAACTCAGAAACGTTGCCCTGGGCGAACTCCCGCCAGCGCTGTCCAGCATGCCCAGGCTCAATCAACTACTGCTGAGCGACTGCGGCATCGTACTGACGCCGGATACACAAGCGACACTTTCTTCCCTCAGCAACCTGGTGACACTGGATCTCTACGGCAACCCTCTGGGTCTTGCCCCCCGATTGCAGGGGATGTCTGAACTCAACTACATCGATCTTTCCAATACAGGCATCAGCAACGTTCCGGAAGGTCTGCTGGGGCATCAGTCACTGCGCACTGCAATCCTCAATGACAACCAGATAACCGATCTTGACCCGGCCTTTTTCAATCTCCCCTCGCGCATCAGCAAGGGCATGGACTTTGGCAATAATCCACTCACATTGGCGATTCGCGAACAGATCAAGAGCTATTTCCAACGGACCCTCCAGGACTTCGGTGTCATGGCCGCCCCGGCTGATATCGATCGAGTCCAAGCTTTATACCTACTTCTGGACAGGGAGGAAGCCAGCGATTTCATCTACCTGCAACCCGGCAACCTGGAGGCCGGCCGCACTGAACTGACGCGCCTGGAAACCGAGTACACCACGTTGCGCAACGATCTGGCCGCATGGACCTCAGACCTGCCCGCCGTGCATCCGCAAACAGGTCAGCCTTTTACCAACGCACAGCTGACAGAAGAACACTTGGCCCGCGACGCGTTCAAGGAAACCGTAGAGCAGTGCTGGCGTCGTGAATCCGATATGGAAGGCGTGAATGCGGCAGGTGAACCGCACTATGAGCTGTACACCGACGAGGTCATCAATGGCGACCTGCCCCAACTGAGCGCGCAATTCAAACACGTCTCACGCCTGCAAATGGACGGCGAAAACAAAGCGACATCGCGTCCCGAGGGCTTTTTACGCTGCTTCCCCAACTTGCAGAACCTGACCATCAGCGACTTTGCCCTGAGCACGGTTCCCAGCCCTGTATTCAATATGAGCGAGCTGAAGACACTGGTGCTGACCGATTGCCTGATCACGCTGACCTCGCAAACACAGGCGGCACTGGCGGGCATGGAGAACATCGAACATCTGGTACTGGGCGGCAACCCACTGGGCCTACCTGCCGACATCAGTCAAATGCCGAGACTGAAGACCCTGATGCTGTATGACACAGGTATCAGCGAGATTCCGCCGGGCCTGCTGACTCGTACAACGTTGCAAGTGGCGAACCTTACTGACAACGCGATCAGTGAAATCCCCAGCGACATTCTCGAACTGCCTGTGGGGGTCGCCAGGAAAATCAAGCTCGGCGGAAACCCCTTCTCCGAAGAAAGCCTGCAACGATTCATCGCGTACTATCGACGAACCGGCGAGTCTTTTGGCATTGATGGAGTCGTCGACCGCGCCGAAATAGAGACGTCATCTTCTGGCGAGAGTGAGGTCGAGGAGTGACAGCGCGATCGCGCCCGGACAAATCGCCCAGGCATCGATGTGAACGTGTCACCCGCGCTCTGAAGGCACCGACGACAATTCGAACGGGCTGCTGCTGCGCCGCTGGTTGCGATCTTCCCGCGGCGTGGCGCCAAAGAAGTTGCGGTAGGCGCTGGAGAAATGCGGGCCGGAGGAGAAGCCGCACGACAGGCCGATCTGGATGATCGACTTGCTGGTTTGCATCAACATTTGCCGGGCCTTGTTCAGGCGCAGTTCCAGGTAATACTGGCTCGGTACGCGGTTGAGGTATTGCTTGAAAATCCGCTCCAACTGCCGACGGGACACGCACACATGCTGGGCGATTTCGTCGGTGGTCAGCGGCTCTTCGATGTTGGCTTCCATCAGCAACACCGCCTGGGTGAGCTTCGGATGGCTGGAGCCGAGGCGGTTTTGCAACGGAATGCGCTGGCGCTCTCCGCCTTCGCGAATGCGTTCGACCACCAGTTCTTCCGACACCGCACCGGCCAGTTCAGCACCGTGGTCACGGGCCAGCACCGCCAGCAGCAGATCAAGCACCGACATGCCGCCACACGCGGTCAGGCGATCGCGATCCCAGTCAAACAAATGACTGGTGGCGATGACCTTCGGGAAACGCTCGGCAAAATCGTCTTGCCAGCGCCAGTGCACGGCGGCGCGGTAACCATCGAGCAAACCCAGTTGCGCCAACGGATAAACACCGGCCGAGAGACCGCCAATCACGCAACCGGCACGCACCAGTTGCTTGAGCGCGCTGCTGAGCGCCGGCGCCAGGGTAGTCGGCGGCTCGTCAGCGAGCAGGAACAATTTCTGAAAGTTTTCGAGCTTGCCGGTCCAGGCTTCGCCGGGCAATTGCCATTGGCCTTCGGCCGGCGGTTCGGCTTGCAGGAACGACAACTCGTAGACGACGTCCGGATGCACACGCTGAGCAACACGCAAGGCCTCCTCAGCCAGCGCAAGCGTCAGGGCTTTAGTGCTGGGCCAAATCAGGAAACCAATTCGATGGGCAGTCATGGTGGGCGATCCGAAACGAAGAACAGTGATGAAGGCATGGGCCAATGCTAGCCCGTAAATGAACGCAAATCTCGAAACCGACACAGATCAAACTGTGGGAGCTGGCTTGCCAGCGATGACGGTGTGTCTGTGCCAGAGATGCAAACTGACTCACCGCTATCGCTGGCAACCCAGCTTCCACTGAGTCGAGGCCAGCCTTGGATCGCGAAGCATGCACTATCGCGGTGCACAACGGCAGTCCCGATTACTTCAGGCTGCCCGACAGGAACTGCTGCAGACGTTCGGATTGCGGGTTCACCAGCACTTCGCGCGGGTTGCCACTTTCTTCAACCACACCTTTGTGCAGGAACACCAACTGGTTCGACACTTCACGGGCAAAGCCCATTTCGT
>NZ_RCNW01000093.1:0-8618 GCF_004307605.1 Pseudomonas sp. Sample_24 | reverse complement strand
CGATTGATGATCTTGTCGTCGATGTCGGTGATGTTGCGCACGTAGGTCAGGTCGTAACCGCTGAACCGCAACCAGCGGGTCACCAGGTCGAACGCGACCATGCTGCGGCCGTGGCCCAGGTGGCAGTAGTCGTACACGGTCATGCCGCACACGTACATGCGCACCTTGTTGCCATCGAGCGGCTTGAAGACTTCTTTGCTCTTGGTGAGCGTGTTGTAAATCGTTAGCACGTTAACTTCCTTGAATCACTGGCCCCACGAATCACGCAGGGTCACGGTACGGTTGAATACCGGCTGACCTGGTTTCGAGTCCTTGATGTCCGCGACGAAGTAGCCTTCGCGCTCGAACTGGAAACGGTCTTCCGGCTGTGCGTTGCCCAGCGAGGGTTCAGCACGACAACCGGTGAGTACCTGCAGCGAATCAGGGTTGATGTTGTCCAGGAAACTGGCGCTGTCTTCGGCCTTCTCCGGGTTCGGAGAACGGAACAGACGATCGTACAGACGCACTTCGCACTCGACGCTGGCAGCGGCCGGCACCCAGTGGATCACGCCTTTGACCTTGCGGCCTTCCGGGTTCTTGCCCAGGGTGTCCGGGTCGTACGAGCAACGCAGCTCGACGATGTTGCCGTCGGCGTCCTTGATCGCTTCGTCGGCGCGTATCACGTAGCTGCCACGCAGACGCACTTCACCAGCCGGTTCCAGGCGCTTGTAGCCCTTCGGCGGCTCTTCCATGAAGTCTTCGCGGTCGATGTAGATTTCGCGGGCGAACGGCAAGGCGCGCACGCCCATGTCTTCCTTCGGATGACGCGGCAGTTCGAGGTTCTCGACCTGGCCTTCCGGGTAATTGGTGATCACGACTTTCAGCGGACGCAACACGCACATGGCACGCGGCGCGCTCTGGTCGAGGTCGTCACGGATGCTGAACTCGAGCATGCCGAAGTCGACCACGCCGTCGGAACGGTTGGTGCCGATCATTTCGCAGAAGTTGCGGATCGATTTCGGCGTGTAACCACGGCGGCGGAAGCCCGACAGCGTGGACATGCGCGGGTCGTCCCAGCCATTGACGTGCTTTTCATCGACCAGTTGCTTGAGCTTGCGCTTGCTGGTGATGGTGTAGTTCAGGTTCAGGCGGCTGAACTCGTACTGGCGCGGGTTGGCCGGTACCGGCAGGTTTTCGAGGAACCACTCGTACAGCGGACGGTGGCTTTCGAACTCCAGGGTGCAGATCGAATGGGTGATGCCTTCGATGGCGTCCGACTGACCGTGGGTGAAGTCGTAGTTCGGGTAGATGCACCACTTGTCACCGGTCTGGTGGTGGTGCGCGTGACGGATGCGATACATGATCGGATCACGCAGGTTCATGTTCGGCGACGCCATGTCGATCTTGGCCCGCAGCACACGTGCGCCGTCCGGGAATTCACCGGCCTTCATGCGGGCGAACAGGTCCAGGTTCTCTTCGACGCTGCGGTCGCGGAACGGGCTGTTCTTGCCCGGCTCGGTCAGGCTGCCACGGTATTCCTTGGCTTGCTCAGGGGTCAGGTCGTCGACATAGGCCTTGCCGGACTTGATCAGTTCCACCGCCCAGTCGTGCAACTGGTCGAAATACTGCGAGGCGTAGCGCACTTCGCCGGACCATTCGAAACCCAGCCATTTGACGTCGCTTTCGATTGCGTCGATGTATTCCTGGTCTTCCTTGGCCGGGTTGGTGTCGTCGAAACGCAGGTGCGTGACGCCGCCGAACTCCTGGGCCAGGCCGAAGTTCA
This sequence comes from Pseudomonas sp. Sample_24, assembly GCF_004307605.1. Classification (NCBI taxonomy): domain Bacteria; kingdom Pseudomonadati; phylum Pseudomonadota; class Gammaproteobacteria; order Pseudomonadales; family Pseudomonadaceae; genus Pseudomonas; species Pseudomonas sp. Sample_24. The sequence goes on along the minus strand of NZ_RCNW01000093.1, from coordinate 6,856 downwards.
CGCAGATCGACTTGGCGTGACCGATGTGCAGGTAGCCGTTGGGCTCAGGCGGGAAACGGGTGACGATCTGCGTGTGCTTGCCCGAGTCCAGGTCTGCCTGGATGATCGGCCGCAGGAAGTTGACCGGCACGGCTGGGCCGGTCTTGGCATTCGAGGTAGGGTCGACAGTGGGCTTGCTCATAGGATCCTTGAACGTACAAGTGCGTGGCCGTAATGAAGGCCGGACAAAACAAAGCCGCTATCATAGCCGATGCCGTCAAGCACCTGACAGAGCGCACCTGCAAACGGTCGCATTTAATGAACCGTAAATGAAAAACAGCCTCGAAATTCGCGTCTGTCACGCTAAACTGCGCGTCTCGGCCGCAAAAGGCTGAACCGGTGACGGGACGCTGAAGTCCCAAAATCCACGAATTCCTTGAAAGAGTAGTAATCATGACCCAAGTCAAACTGACCACCAACCATGGCGACATCGTCCTGGAACTGAACGCTGAGAAGGCACCGATCACCGTTGCCAACTTCATCGAGTACGTCAAAGCCGGTCACTACGAAAACACCGTTTTCCACCGTGTCATCGGTAACTTCATGATCCAGGGCGGCGGTTTCGAGCCAGGCATGAAAGAAAAGAAAGACAAGCGTCCAAGCATCCAGAACGAAGCTGACAACGGTCTTTCCAACGACAAGTACACCGTCGCCATGGCCCGAACCATGGAGCCGCATTCGGCTTCCGCGCAGTTCTTCATCAACGTGGCTGACAACAGCTTCCTCAACCACAGCGGCAAGAACGTTCAGGGCTGGGGTTACGCGGTATTCGGCAAAGTGACCGCCGGCACCGACGTCGTCGACAAGATCAAAGGCGTGGCCACCACTTCCAAGGCCGGCCACCAGGACGTACCAGCAGACGACGTGATCATCGAGAAAGCCGAGATCATTGAGTGATATTGCTGATTTCAGACTTGCATCTGGAAGAGGAGCGCCCGGACATTACCCGGGCGTTTCTGGATTTGCTCGCCGGACGCGCCCGCTCGGCGAGTGCGCTGTACATCCTGGGCGACTTTTTCGAGGCGTGGATTGGCGACGACGCCATGAGCCCTTTCCAGCGTTCCATCTGCCAGGCCCTGCGCGAATTGAGCGACAGCGGCACGGCGATTTTTCTGATGCACGGCAATCGCGACTTCATGCTGGGCCAGGCCTTTTGCAAACAGGCTGGCTGCACCTTGCTGAAGGACCCGAGCGTCGTGCAGTTCAACGGAGAGCCGGTGCTGTTGATGCACGGTGACAGCCTCTGCACCCGCGACGAAGCCTACATGAAGCTGCGTCGCTACCTGCGCAACCCGATCACCCTGTTCATCCTGCGTCATCTGCCCTTGAGCACCCGGCATAAGCTGGCGCGCAAGCTGCGCAGTGAAAGCCGCGCACAAACCCGAATGAAGGCCAATGACATCGTCGATGTCACGCCCCTGGAGATTCCGCGGATCATGCAGCAGTACGGCGTGAAAACGCTGATCCACGGCCATACCCACCGGCCCGCCATCCACAAGCTGCAACTGGGCGACCAGGCGGCACGGCGCATTGTGCTGGGGGATTGGGATCGTCAGGGTTGGGCATTGCAGGTCGATGAGCAAGGCTTTGCATTGGCGCCGTTTGATTTCACCCCGCCAGCGCAATGATCGTTCCCACGCTCTGCGTGGGAATGCAGCCCGGGACGCTCCGCGTCCCCAATCAAAAGCCGAACGCGGAGCGTCCGTAGAGGCATTCCCACGCAGAGCGTGGGAACGATCTGTTTCGTGTTTGACTCAATGCCCGGCAGACGCCGCAGGCCCGGCCTTGGCGGTAAACGGCGGCTTGGCCAGCCACACGATGAGTATCAGCCCCATGAACATCCAGCCCAGCAGGGTGAAGTAATCCACCGTGGACATGATGTACGCCTGGCTGATCACCATCTGATCCAGTTGCGTGTAGGCCTTGGCCCCTGCCCCGCCCAGCTGCGTCAACGTCTCGTGGGTTACCGGGTCGAACTGGGTGATGCTTTCGGTCAGATACGCATGGTGCTGGTCCGCCCGGCGAATCCAGATCCAGGTGGTCAGCGATGCCGCAAAACTGCCGCCCAGCGTGCGCAAGAACGTTGCCAACCCGGAGCCATCGGCAATCTGCTGCGGCGGCAGGTCCGAGAGCAGGATGGTCAGGGTCGGCATGAAGAACAGCGCCACGCCAATGCCCATGAACAGCTGCACCATGGCGATGTGCTGGAAATCCACTTCGTTGGTGAACCCGGCGCGCATGAAACAGCTCAGGCCGATGGCCAGGAACGCCAGCCCTGCCAGCAAGCGCATATCGAACCTCGGCGCGTATTTACCGACAAAAGGTGACAGCAGCACCGGCAAGATGCCCAACGGCGCCACGGCAAAACCGGCCCAGGTTGCGGTGTAGCCCAGTCGCGTCTGCAACCATTGCGGCAGGATCAGGTTGATCCCGAAGAACCCGGCATACCCCAGAATCAACACGATGGTGCCGTAGCGGAAGTTGCGGTGAGCAAACAGCCGCAGGTTGACCACCGGATGCTCGTCGGTCATTTCCCAGATCACGAAAAATGCCAGAGCAACCACCGAAATCACCGAACCGATGACGATGAAGCTCGATTCGAACCAGTCGGCGTCGTTGCCTTTATCCAACACAATCTGCAAGGCACCGACGCCAATGATCAAGGCGATCAGGCCGACGTAATCCATCGGCTGGCGGCTGGTGACCACCGGACGCTTCTTCATCTGTTGGGTCACCACCCACGCGGCGAACAGGCCGATCGGCACGTTGATGAAGAAGATCCACGGCCAGCTGTAACTGTCGGTGATCCAGCCGCCGAGGATCGGCCCGGCAATCGGTGCCACCACCGTGACCATCGCCAAAAGCGCCAGGGCCATCCCCCGTTTTGCCGGGGGATAGACCGCAATCAGCAGCGTTTGGGTCATCGGATACAACGGCCCCGCGACCACGCCTTGCAGGACTCGGAACCCTACGAGTTCCGGCATGGACGTCGAGATCCCGCACAGAAACGACGCGATCACGAACAGCAACGTGGCCCAGACGAACAGCTTCACTTCACCAAAACGGCGGCTCAGCCAACCGGTCAGCGGCAGGGCGATGGCGTTGCTCACCGCAAACGAAGTGATCACCCAGGTGCCCTGCTCCGCACTCACCCCGAGGTTGCCGGAAATCGTCGGCAACGCCACGTTGGCGATGGTGGTGTCGAGCACTTGCATGAAGGTCGCCAGCGACAGGCCGATGGTACTCAGCAGCAGGCTGGGCGGGGTGAAAGACGCGTTATTGCTCATTGCGAATCCTTTGACACCTGATTGACGCTATGGAGCGGGCCTTTGTGGCGAGGAAGCTTGCTCCCGCCGGGGCGCGAAGCGGCCCTAAAAGCTTTACGACTGCTTCGCAGCCGAGCGGGAGCAAGCTCCCTCGCCACAAAGGCCCGCACCTGAGGAGTGTGATCTCAGCGGTGGGCGGTCTTGCTGACCGCGGCGCTGTTGTCGTGGATCAGCTGCGTGATCATGGCGTCGGCTTCGGCCAGTTGACGGTCATAAATGCCAGTGCTGAACGAAGCTTTTTGCGGGGGCTGTTGCGCCAGCACCGGGCCGCTCTGGTCGTGCAAGTCCACATCCACCACGGTCGACAGGCCGACCCGCAAGGGGTGTTTGGCCAGTTCTTCGGCGTTGACGTGAATCCGTACCGGCACCCGTTGCACGATCTTGATCCAGTTACCGGTGGCATTCTGCGCGGGCAGCAAGGCAAACGCGCTACCGGTACCGGCGCCGAGGCTGTCGATGGTGCCGCTGTATTTCACGTCACTGCCGTAGAGGTCGGTTTCGATTTCCACGGGCTGACCGATACGCATGTCACGCAGCTGGGTTTCCTTGAAATTGGCGTCGATCCACAACTGATTCAGGGGGATAACCGCCATCAGCGCTTCACCCGGCTGCACCCGCTGGCCCAGCTGCACGGTGCGTTTGGCCACGTAACCGGTCACCGGCGCGATCAACGTGCTGCGGGCATTGTTCAGGTAAGCCTGACGCAACTGTGCGGCAGCGGCCATCACGTCCGGGTGCGAGGACACCACGGTGTCATCGACCAGAGCACTGGTGGTCTTGAGCTTCTGCTGCGCGTTGGCCAAGGCGTTTTGCGCAGAGGTCAGGTCGTCACGAGCGTGAGACAGTTCTTCCTGGGAAATCGCCCCGCCGACGGCGAGGTTTTTTCGGCGGTTGAAGTTGTCCTGGGCTTTCTGCACTTCGGCTTGCTGGGCGTTGACCTGCGCTTTCATGCCGTCGACGTCGCTGTACAAGCCGCGCACCTGACGCACCGTGCGCGCCAGATTGGCCTGGGCACTTTGCAACCCGACTTCGGCGTCGTTGGGGTCGAAATTCACCAGCACCTGACCTTCCTGGACCAGATCGCCGTCATCGGCACCGATGCTCACGACGGTGCCGGTGACCAGCGGAGTGATTTCCACCACGTTGCCATTTACATAGGCATCATCGGTGCTTTCACTCCAGCGCCCGAAGAATTCGTGGTAAGCCCAGACGCCCGCACCGCCGAGCACGACGACCATGGCAAGCACCAGCAACAGGAACTTGCGCTTGCCCGCGTTGGGATTGGCCGGGGTGGTTTGCGGGGATTGAGTTGTATCGGCAGTGGCCATGACAAGTACCTTGAATTAGTGAGTCAGCGTGGCTGGAGCAGTGTTGGCCGAGGCAATGGCCTCAGGCTGAAACCCGCCACCCAGCGCCTGTATCAGTTGGATCGACAGATCGATCTGCTCGGCATTCAGGTTGGCCAGCTGCCGCTGGGCCTGGAGCAGTTGCTGCTCGATGCTGAGCACGTCCAGGTAGTTACCGATGCCGGAACCGTAACGCTGGACCACGGTGTTGTAAGAATCCTGGGCGATGTCGGTGGCGTGTTGCTGGGCGGCAATCTGCCGGCCGACATCGCGCAACTGGTTGATGCTGTCACTGACATCCCCCAGCGCTTTCACCAGGTTTTTGTTGTACTGCGCCACCGCCAGGTCGTAGTCGGCGTCGCGGGAGTCGAGGTCGGCACGCAACCGGCCACCGTCGAAAATCGGTACGGAAATGGTCGGCGCCACATTGAAGAAACGGCTGGCCGAACCGAACATTGCATCGCCCAACAACGATTCGGTACCGGCCGCAGCGCTGAGGTTCAGGTTCGGATAGAACTGCGTCTTGCCGGCGTCGATGTTTTTGCTCGCCGCCTCGACCCGCCAGCGCGCGGCCACCAGGTCAGGGCGGCGACCCAGCAACTCGGCCGGCAGCACCGACGGCAACGCCACGGCACCCGGCTTGAGAATGTTCGGCCGGGCGATTTCATTGCCGCGGTCAGGACCTTTGCCCAGCAACACCGCCAAGGCGATCTTGGCGGATTGCAGGCGTTTTTCGGCGTCGATCAGATTGGCTTCGGAGGTCGCTTCCAGGCTTTCGGTCTGCTGGAACTGATACTGGCTGTCGATCCCGGAACTCAGGCGGCGCTGGCTCAGGTCGAGCATTTGCCGGGTGCGCTTGAGGTCTTCGGCGGACAGGTCGTAGACGATGTGCGCCTGCCCCAGATCGCTATAGGCACGCGCAACATCGGCGGACAAGGTCAGTTGCGCCGCCTGCTGGTCGATTTCAGCGGCGCGAGCCTGGCCCAGCGCGGCTTCCCAGGCGTCGCGCTGACCACCCCAGAGATCGAAGTTGTAATTGAAACTGGCAGCGATGTTACGCACGGTGGAATAGTTGCCACCCTGCCCCAGCGGGTCCTGATCCCGCGCCAGTCGCGAACGGCTGACACCGGCGCTGGCATCGAGGGTCGGCATGCGTGCGGCATCGGCGGCGTAGGCGGCGGCGCTGGCCTGATGGGTGCGGGCGTCGGCGATCTGCATGTCGGGGCTGTCGCGCAGTGCTTCGCGGATCAGGCCATCGAGTTGCGGATCACCCAGGCTCTTCCACCAATCGCTTTTCGGCCAGGCTGCGGGCGATAGCGTCACGCCGCTGAGGGATTGCCCGGCCTTGAGGTTTTTTGCCTCGAGGCTGACACCTTCGGTGTGCAGCCCGCTGTAGCTGGCGCAACCGGCCAGGCTCATGGCAAACAGCACCAGACTCAGGCCGGTGCGCAAGGTTTTACTGTTCATTGTTACCACCCAAGCGCAGCACGGTGATTGAGTCACCGGCTGCCAGCAGAATTTTCTTCAGGATCAGTTCCAGGGTTTTCAGTTCTTCCGGGCTGATGGCGCCCGCCAGTTCGTTCATGGCCTCGGCACCGATGTTCGGCAGACGATTCGCCAAGGCCTGGCCTTGTTCCGTCAGCACCAACTGCACTTGCCGGCGATCCGCCTCGGAGCGTTGGCGCGCGAGGAAGCCTTTCTGTTCCAGACGATCGAGCATGCGAGTCATCGAGCCGCTGTCCAGCGACAGGTGCCGACACAACTCACCCGGTGAATCGACACCGTACTGGGCCATGATGATCAGCACCTTGAACTGCGCGGCGGTGATGCCGTGAGGTTCCATGTGCGTGTCAATGATCCGGTCCTTGAGCAATGCGGCTCGCCCCAGCAGGAGACCGAGATGGCAGTTGTGAAAGTCGTCTGGCGCGAAATGTTTCATCTGAACACCGATTAGCTGCCTAGGCAGCGAATGTATGTCGAGATGTTACTGCCTAGACAGTGAATGTCAACGTAATAGTTAGGTTGCTTTGTAAATAGTTGACCAGTGGCGTCGGGTTTCAGTGCGGCTTAGGGGTATCTGGGAGAAGTTTGTTGGCTGGCAGGCCGTCATCGCTGGCAAGCCAGCTCCCACAGGGACAGAGGACA
>NZ_RCNW01000460.1:0-8627 GCF_004307605.1 Pseudomonas sp. Sample_24 | reverse complement strand
AAAGCTCCACAGGTCAGAGGACATAGTGCTACTCGCGCCAGTTGCGAGCGAAGCTGGTAGACTCCGCCGCCATTATGATTCGACTTCAGAACCTGACTTTACAGCGTGGCCCGCAACGTCTGCTAGAAGACGCCGAGCTGACCCTGCACGCCGGCCAGAAAGCCGGCCTCATCGGTGCCAACGGCGCCGGCAAATCGAGCCTGTTCGCCTTGCTTCGGGGTGAACTGCACCCGGATTCGGGTGATTGCTTGCTGCCGGGCGACTGGCGTATCGCCCACATGCGCCAGGAGGTCGACACGCTCGATCGCCTGGCGGTCGACTACGTGCTCGATGGCGACTTGCGCCTGCGCCAGGTACAGCGAGACCTGGCGGCAGCCGAAGCGGCCCATGACGGTGCCGCACAGGCCCGCCTGCACTCCGAGCTCGACAGTGCCGACGGTTACACCGCCGATGCCCGGGCGCGCAAGTTGCTGGCCGGTCTGGGCTTCACTAACGAGCAGATGGATCGTCAGGTCGGGGATTTCTCCGGCGGCTGGCGGATGCGTCTGAACCTGGCGCAGGCCTTGATGTGTCCATCGGACCTGCTGCTGCTCGACGAACCGACCAACCACTTGGACCTCGATGCCATTATCTGGCTCGAAGAGTGGCTCAAAAGTTACCCCGGCACCTTGATGCTGATTTCCCACGACCGGGATTTCCTCGATGCCGTGGTCGATCACGTGGCCCACGTCGATCAGCGCAAGATCACGCTGTATCGCGGTGGCTACAGTGCCTTCGAACGCGCCCGCGCCGAACGCCTGGCCCAGCAACAGCAGGCCTATGAGAAGCAGCAGGCGCAACGTGCGCACATGGAAAGCTACATCGCCCGCTTCAAGGCTCAGGCTACCAAGGCCCGTCAGGCCCAGAGCCGGATCAAGGCGCTGGAGCGGATGGAAGAGCTGACCGCGGCTCACGTCGATTCGCCGTTCGATTTTGTGTTCCGCGAATCGCAGAAAATTTCCAGCCCACTGATCGACCTGTCTGATGCTCGCCTGGGTTACGGCGACAAAGCGGTGCTGGAGAAGGTCAAGCTGCAACTGACCCCCGGTGCACGGATCGGTTTGCTCGGGCCGAACGGTGCCGGCAAATCGACCCTGATCAAGAACCTTGCAGGCGAGCTGTCGCCGCTGGCGGGTCGCTTGACCCGTGGTGAGAACACCGTGGTCGGTTACTTCGCCCAGCATCAGTTGGACTCGCTGGATTCCAAAGCCAGTCCGTTGCTGCATTTGCAGCGCCTGGCACCCACCGAACGCGAACAAACCCTGCGCGACTTCCTAGGTGGTTTCGACTTCCGAGGCGCGCGAATCGACGAGCCGGTGCTGAATTTCTCCGGTGGCGAGAAGGCGCGCCTGGCGCTGGCGTTGATCGCCTGGGATCGGCCGAACCTGCTGCTGCTCGATGAGCCGACCAACCACCTGGACCTGGAAATGCGCCTGGCGCTGACCATGGCCTTGCAGGAATTCAGTGGCGCGGTATTGGTGGTTTCCCACGACCGTCACCTGCTCAAAAGCACCACCGACAATTTTTATCTGGTGGCGGACGGCAAGGTCGAAGAGTTCGACGGCGATCTGGAAGACTACACCCGCTGGCTGGTGGATTACCGCCAGCGCAATGCGCCGGTAAGCAATACGCCGGTCAATCCGGACAAAACCGACAAGAAGGCCCAGCGTCAGGCTGCAGCCGCGTTGCGTCAGCAACTGGCGCCGCACAAGCGTGAAGCGGAAAAGCTCGAAGCCGAGCTGGGCAAGCTGCACGAGAAACTGGCGAAGATTGATGCCAGCCTCGGTGACAGTGACATCTACGAGCCGGCGCGCAAGAACGACTTGCGTGATCTGCTGGCCGAACAAGCCAAGCTCAAAGTACGCGAAGCGGAGCTGGAAGAGGCCTGGATGGAAGCTTTGGAACTGCTGGAAAGCATGCAGGCGGAGCTGGAGGCGCTGTCCTGATGGAGGCCTTCAGACTTCCGTTGCCGGCCATGTGGGCCGAACCGATATGGCTCGGCGTGCAAATCCTGCTGATCCTGCTGGCCGGTTACCTGGCCCAGCGTTTTGTCGCCAAGTGCCTGACCCGCCTCGGCGAGCGCTACCCGTTCCCGCCACAGTTGCTGATGCCGCTACGCGGTGGCCTGCGTTGGCTGATCATGGGCAGTGCCCTGATTTTCGTACTGGAACGCCTGGGAGTGTCGGCCACGGTGCTGTGGACGGCGTTGTCCGGTTTTGTCGCGGTAGCGGCGGTGGCGTTTTTCGCCATGTGGAGTGTGTTGTCGAACCTGCTGTGCGCGATCCTGATTTTCACCGTTGGCCCGTTTCGCCTGGGCGATGTGGTCGAACTGGTGGACACCACCGACAAACCCGGGGTCAAGGGCCGTGTCGTGGCGATCAATCTGCTCTACACCACATTGATCGAAGCCGAAGAGCTCGGCACCGGCAGCGCGATGGTGCAGGTGCCCAACAGTTTGTTCTTCCAGCGTTCGGTTCGGCGTTGGCGGGGGACCGACATGTTCCCTTCGAGCGGGTTCGAAAAGTAAGCCGGCTTGGGATCGCAGCCTTTTCACATGCAAAAAATCGGTAGTCACCAGCCCAAAGCCGCATTAGCTTAGACGTCTGTCACGAGTTCGAGTCGAGGTGTGCAATGGAGCTTCAAACATGGCTGGCGTTTTTTGCCGCCTGCTGGGTGATCAGCCTGTCACCGGGCGCCGGCGCCATTGCGTCGATGTCCAGCGGCCTGCAATACGGTTTCTGGCGCGGCTATTGGAACGCCTTGGGCCTGCAACTGGGCCTTGCGGTGCAGATCGCGATTGTTGGCGCCGGTGTCGGCGCGATTCTCACCGCCTCCGCCACAGCCTTCTACGCAATCAAATGGTTTGGCGTGGCGTACCTGGTGTATCTCGCCATCAAGCAATGGCGCGCGTTGCCTGGCGACATGAGCGATGACGCGGCAGTGCGGCAGATCGGCAAACCGATGGCGCTGGTGTTCCGCGGGTTTCTGGTAAACATCAGCAACCCCAAGGCGCTGGTGTTCATGCTCGCGGTGTTGCCGCAGTTCATCGACCCGCACGCGCCACTACTGATCCAGTACGTGATCATTGGCGTCACCATGATTTGCGTCGACCTGATCGTCATGGCCGGGTACACCGGGCTGGCCTCCAAAGTGCTGCGTCTGTTGCGTACACCAAAACAGCAGAAGCGCATGAACCGCACCTTTGCCGGACTGTTCATTGGCGCGGCGGCGTTCATGGCCACCTTGCGTAAAACAGCGGTGTAGACACCCGTCAGTACAAAAAAGGCGACCTTTGCGGGTCGCCTTTTTCGTTTCAGGGATTCGGTACCCGCGACACGCTTGTCAGGGGCTGGCTCGCGCAGGATGTTTGTCAAAACAGCACAACAAAGCTTGAGTGAAAGTGATTGGGAGGGAACAATATGTTACTTCGTATTTCCAGCTGAGAATCATTCATGAGTGCCCCGTCCCGTTTCCTGGCCTGGCTGATAGCGCCTGTGTTTGCCCTGTGCAGTTTCAATCTGCTGGCGGACACGGTGGAAGGCGCACCGCAAGCACTGCATTTACTCGACTATATCGGTGCGGACTACCCGGGTGCGGTACAAGCAGGCAACGTCGTCAGCGAATCCGAGTACCGCGAGCAGCTGGAATTCGTCCAGGTCTTGCAAGGTTTGGTGGCGGCCATGCCAGCGAAACCGGAAAAGGCTGAGCTGGTGCAGGGCATCGGCAAGCTGCACAGCGCCATTGCTGCGCGTCAGGAGGGGGCCGAGGTTGCCCGTCTGGCGCGGCAACTGGGGGCAAAACTGGCAGTGGCCTATGAGGTCAGTCAGGCACCGATCATCACTCCGGATCCGACCCGAGGGGCGCCGCTGTACGCCCAGCATTGCTCGGTGTGCCATGGCGATACCGGCGCGGGTGACGGTCCTGCGGGCGTCGGTCTGACCCCGCCACCCGCCAATCTGCGTGATAACGCGCGCCTGGATCACCTGAGTCTTTACGCGATCTACAACACCTTGAATCTGGGGGTGGAAGGCACCGATATGCCCGCCTTCGGCGATCAACTCGATGATCGTCAGCGTTGGGACCTGGCCACGTACATCGCCAGCTTCAGCGCCGATCCGGCGACCGTCAGCAGTGACAAGTCCTACAACATTGCCGATCTGGCTCGCCAGACTCCGGCCGAAGTGCAGGCCGTGGACGGTGCGCAAGCGGCGGCGATATTCCGTGCCCAACGGGCACAACCGCCGCAGGTCAAGCGTGGCCCGGCGCAATTGCTCGATTACACCGCCGCGACCCTGGACAAGAGCGTTGCAGCCTATCGTGCCGGCGAACACGATCAGGCCTATGACTTGTCGGTGGCGGCCTACCTGGAAGGCTTCGAACTGGTCGAAAGCTCCCTCGACAACGTCGACGCCAACGTGCGCAAAGACACGGAAAAATCGCTGATGGCTTACCGTCAGTCGTTGCAGGATGGCTTGCCGGTAGAGCAGGTCGAGCAGCGTCTGGAGGCGGCCAAGGCCAAACTGAAAATCTCCGCCGGTTTGTTGGGCAGCGATGGCTTGAGCTGGTCCCTGAGCTACATTTCCGGCCTGCTGATTCTATTGCGCGAAGGTTTGGAAGCGATCCTGGTGCTGGCGGCGATTCTCGCCTTCTTGCGTAACACCGGCCAGCAATCGGCCGTGCGCAGCGTCAACGTCGGTTGGGGGCTGGCGCTGGTCGCGGGGTTGGCCACCTGGGCGCTGGCGGCGTATGTGATTGATGTCAGCGGTTCCCAGCGTGAATTGCTCGAAGGCGCGACGGCGCTGTTTGCCAGCGTCATGGTGCTGTGGCTCGGGGTGTGGATGCATGATCGTCGTCACGCCGCGGCCTGGCAGGATTACATCAAGAGCAGCCTGGTGGGCGGTGGCGGGCGTTTCGGCTTTGCGATCCTGGCGTTCTTCTCGGTGTATCGCGAGCTGTTCGAGGTGATTCTGTTCTACGAAACCCTGTGGTTGCAGGCAGGTCCTGCTGGCCATGATGCGGTGCTGGCGGGTGGTGCCACGGCACTGGTGCTGCTGGTGGGCCTGGCGTGGGTGATATTGCGCGGCTCGGCAAAACTGCCGTTGGCGCTGTTTTTCAGCATCAATGCCGCTTTGTTGTGTGCGTTGTCGGTGGTGTTTGCCGGGCATGGCGTGAAGGCGTTGCAGGAGGCCGGGATCTTCGGCACGCGACCGGTGCCGTTCTTTGAGTTCGACTGGCTGGGTATTCATGCCGATGCGTATTCGTTGAGTGCGCAGGCTGTGGCGATCATTGCGATCGTCGTGTTGTATGGTCGTAGCTGGGTAGTCGAGAAGCGTCGGTTGGCGGTTTCTTAAACAGCATTCGCTGCGCTCATGATCGCGGGCAAGCCTTGCTCCTACAGACGGCGCTATCCTGTAGAGCATGGCTTGCCCGCGATGCTTTTAACGAGGAAAACACAATGCGTGTCTGGATCGATGCCGACGCCTGCCCGCGGGCGGCCAAGGATCTGGTGGTGAAGTTTGCCCTCAAGCGCCGTTTCGAAGTGGTGCTGGTGGCCGGACAGCCGCAGATCAAACCAGGCCTGGCGCTGGTGAAGTTGATCGTGGTGCCGAGCGGCCCGGATGCCGCCGACGACTATCTGGTGGAACATGCAGTCCCCGGTGAGCTGGTGATTTGCAGCGATGTGCCGCTGGCCGACCGGTTGGTGAAAAAGGGCGTTGCGGCATTGGACCCGCGGGGCAAGGAGTTCGACTCGCAGAACATGGGTGACCGGCTGGCGGTGCGCAACCTGTTCACCGACTTGCGCGAGCAAGGGCAGATGAGCGGCGGGCCGGCGCCGTTTGGCGAGCGTGAGAAACAGGCGTTTGCCAATGCGCTGGACCGGATCTTGACGCGGCTATCGCGCCAGTCTTGAGCGAATGCAGTCGTTGTGGCGAGGGAGCTTGCTCCCGCTGGGTTGCGAAGCAACCCCCAAACCTGCCGCGACAGTTTTCAGAAAAATCGCAGCAATCGGTTTTGCGACTGCTGCGCAGTCGAGCGGGAGCAAGCTCCCTCGCCACAGGAGTCAATCGCAGCGACGGGTCAAGCGTCGTTTTCGTGGGTCAGTTCGAGGACGCGGTCGACCAGTTTGTTGATCCCTGAAGCCGCTTCACTGATCGATTGCGCCAGCATGTAGGCTGGGGTACTCACCAGTTTGCGCGCCTTGTCTTCAACGATGTCACTGACGGCGCATTCCTGGTGGGTGGCGCCCATCTTGTTCAGCGCCGTCGCCGTGTCGGCATCGTTGCCGATGGTGCAGGTCACGCCGGGGCCATAAATCTTTGCCGCCAGGGCTGGCGAGATGCAGATCAGCCCCACTGGTTTGCCGGCTTCGGCAAAGGCTTCGGTCAACGCCAGCACGTCGGGCTGCACGGTGCAGCCGGTGCCCTCGATGGCGAAGTTGGAGAGGTTCTTGGCCGAGCCGAAGCCGCCGGGAATGATCAGCGCATCGAAGTCTTCGGCGTCGGCTTCGCGGATGTCCTTGATTTCGCCGCGGGCGATGCGCGCCGACTCCACCAGCACATTGCGCGATTCGGGCATTTCTTCGCCGGTCAGGTGGTTGATCACATGCAGTTGCGCAATGTTTGGCGCGAAACACTGCACCTGCGCGCCGCGCTGGTCCAGGCGCAGCAAGGTAATCACGCTCTCGTAGATCTCGGCGCCGTCGTACACACCACAACCGGAAAGGATCACTGCAACTTTTTTGCTCATGGGCTTTTTCTCCAGATTCATGGCGTTAAATGTCCACTAATTTGTCACTCGTTGCCATAGGGTTAATTCGCGGGTACACCTAGCATCTGTCCTCAGGATTCCGACCAGGGCGCGTCATGGACTTCATTCTGTATGCAGTGCCGTTTTTCTTTGTATTGATTGCCATCGAACTGGCGGCCGACCGCTGGCGCGGGGTGAGCAACTATCGGCTGGCAGACGCCATCAACAGCATCAGCACCGGCGTGCTGTCCACCACCACGGGTCTGCTGACCAAAGGCGTGGGGTTGCTGACTTACGCGTTTGCCCTCAAGCACCTGGCACTGTTCGAACTCTCGGCCGACAGTGTCTGGGTCTGGGTGTTCGCTTTCGTGTTCTATGACTTCTGCTATTACTGGCTTCACCGCATGGGCCATGAACGCAATATTCTCTGGGCTGCGCATTCGGTGCATCACCAGAGCGAGGACTACAACCTTTCCACCGCCCTGCGCCAGACCAGTACCGGGTTTCTGCTGAGCTGGATCTTCTACCTGCCCATGGCCGTCGCGGGCGTGCCCTTGCTGGTGTTTGTCAGCGTCGCGGCGCTGAACCTGCTGTACCAGTTTTGGGTGCACACCCGGCATATTCCCAAACTCGGCTGGTTCGAGTGGTTCTTCGTCACGCCATCCAATCATCGGGCTCACCATGCACAGAACGCTCTCTACATGGATCGCAACTACGGCGGGGTGTTCATTATTTGGGACCGTCTATTCGGCTCGTTCCAGGAAGAGGACGACAACGAGCCGGTGATTTTCGGCGTGACCACGCCGCTGGCGAGCTGGAATCCGTTGTGGGCGAACGTGCAGTTCTACGCGCAGTTGTGGGCTGACGCGCGGCGTGCCGAAAGCACCTGGGACAAGCTGCGGATCTGGTTCATGCGCACCGGTTGGCGGCCGGCGGACGTGGCCGCCAAATACCCGATGAACAAGCCGGATCTGAGCCAGTTCCGCAAATTCGAAGTGCCGCTGGACGGGCGTCAGCAGCTCTATGTGCTGTTGCAATTCTGCGTCTACGTCGCGCTGGGCAGCTATTTGATGAACCTTGAGCCGAGCCTGCCAACGGCCGCATTGGTGCTTGGCTGGGGCGCCGTGGCGCTGGGGCTGTTCGTGCTGGGCGTGGCCCTGGAGAATCGCCCTTGGGCATTGAAGGTGGAACTGTTGCGGCTGGCGTCCAACGTGCCGCTGGTGTGGCTGGCGCCGTTGGTGGGGCTGTGGCCGGCCAGCGCGGTGGGCTGGATCGGCCTGCTCAGTTACAGCCTGCTGAGCGGTATCGGTCTTTACTGCTGTCGAAACCGCTTCACTCGATTGGCTTAGTTTCGCCGGTTTTCGCCTGTTCGGCTTTCAGGGCCTGCTCGTCGGCGTAGACCTGTCTGGCCAGGCGGGCGTTCTTGAAGCGCCGGCGCAACCACAAGCCCAGGCCCAGGATGAGCAGGGCGCCGAGGACCCACAGTTCGTATTTCTTGATGCTGCCGAGCATGCCCTCCAGAACCGCGCCGAAGTGATAGGCGGCCGCCGCCAATGCAGTGGCCCAGATCGCCGCGCCAATTCCGTTGAGCAACAGGTAGCGTCCCGGTGGATAGCCCGACAGGCCGATCGCCACCGGCATCACTGTGCGCAGTCCATAGACGAAACGGAAGCTCAGGACCCAGATGTCCGGGTGCTTGCGGATGTGTTCCAGCGCCCGATCACCCATCATTTGCCAGCGTGGTTTGCGCGCCAGCAACTTGCGCCCATGCTTGCGC
Source organism: Pseudomonas sp. Sample_24 (assembly GCF_004307605.1). NCBI lineage: Bacteria > Pseudomonadati > Pseudomonadota > Gammaproteobacteria > Pseudomonadales > Pseudomonadaceae > Pseudomonas > Pseudomonas sp. Sample_24. The sequence continues at coordinate 64 of NZ_RCNW01000460.1, read as the reverse complement.
CCCATGAAATACCACAGCTGATCGCCGGCATAACTGCCGAAGAACGCCACGACCACCACCAGGT
>NZ_RCNW01000465.1:0-1350 GCF_004307605.1 Pseudomonas sp. Sample_24 | reverse complement strand
CCGGCGACGTATTACGAAGGCGATGTGGTCAAGAAACTCGACGTCAATCCGCCGAAAATTTTCACTGGCCAGCAAGAGCTGTACAACAAACTGATGGAGAACGGCATCGAGGTCTACGTGATGACCGCCGCCTCCGAAGAATTGGTGCGCATGGTCGCGGCCGATCCGAAATATGGCTACAACGTCAAACCGCAAAACGTGATCGGTGTGTCGCTGCTGCTCAAGGACCCAAAGACCGGCGAACTGACCACTGCTCGCAAACAGATCACCGCCGGCAAATATGATGAAAAGGCGAATCTTGGTCTCGAACTGACTCCGTACCTGTGGACCCCGGCGACCTGGATGGCGGGTAAGCAGGCGGCAATCCTGACCTATATCGATGAATGGAAAAAACCGGTGCTGGTGGGCGGCGATACACCGACCAGCGATGGTTTCATGCTGTTCCACAGCGTCGATGTGGCCAAGGGCGGGATACATTTGTGGGTCAACCGCAAAGACAAATACATGACCCAGATCCAGGGCATGATGGCCAAAAACGCTGCGGCCCAAGCCAAGGAAGGGTTGCCGGTGACGGCGGACAAGAACTGGGTGATCGTCACCCCGCAAGAGATTCAGTAAGACCGTTTGGCTTACCTGTGATGAGAGAACGTTAGCATCCTGTGGCGAGGGAGCTTGCTCCCGCTGGGGCGCGAAGCGGCCCTAAAAAGGGCTGCTGCGCAGCCCAGCAGGACGGTGCGGCGATCCGACGAGCTCCCTCGCCACGGGTACAGTGTTGATCGTTCCCACGCTCTGCGTGGGAATGCAGCCAGTGACGCTCCGCGTCGGGACGCGGAGCGTCCTTTTAGACAGTCCCACGCGGGAGCGTGGGAACGATCAATTGTGGTCAAAAAAATGCCCCGCACTGTGGCGGGGCATTTTCATGTTCGACGGTTAAGCCTTACAGCCCATCAAGCATTGCCTTGTTGCGCACAGCACCCTTGTCGGCGCTGGTGGCCAGCAGGGCGTAGGCTTTCAGTGCGGTGGTCACCTTGCGTGGACGTTTTTCCACTGGTTTCCAGCCTTTCTTGTCCTGCTCGACCCGGCGCGCAGCCAGTTCTTCGTCGCTGACCAACAGGTTGATCGAGCGGTTTGGAATGTCGATCAGCACCTTGTCGCCATCCTGCACCAGGCCGATGGCGCCGCCGGCAGCCGCTTCAGGCGAAGCGTGGCCGATGGACAGGCCGGACGTACCGCCGGAGAAACGGCCGTCGGTGAGCAGGGCGCAGGCTTTGCCCAGGCCTTTGGATTTCAGGTACGACGTCGGGTAGAGCATTTCCTGCATGCCCGGGCCGCCTTTCGGGCCTTCGTAGC
>NZ_RCNW01000480.1:0-53489 GCF_004307605.1 Pseudomonas sp. Sample_24 | reverse complement strand
CGCCTGGCGCACCAGAAATCCGAATCCAAAGAGGTCAAGGATTACACCATCGTCGTGATCAACGACCGCACCACCGCCAATCAGCACCTGGCGAAGATCGCCAAACAATTGGATCTGCCTGTGGCTCCCCGTGAAGAAGTGGTGGAGAAGGCCAAGGCCCTGATGCCGCAAGTGATGGATGGCGAAACGTTCGATGAGGCCTACGCGGCGAGCCAGGTGAAGACCACTCAAGAAGCCATCGAGCAGCTTGAGCAAACGGCGCAAACCACCGACGTGCCACAAATCAAGGCATTCGCCGAAGAAACCCTGCCCAAACTGCAGAACCATCTGCAAATGGCCAGGGCGCTGCAAGCCAGCCGCTAGCTTTTGGTATTGCGCAGGCGACATCGGTCGCCTGCGCATTTCAGCAGTCCTTCAAACCAGACTTGCCCTTTTCTTCGACAACCGTGCCTTCCAGTTCAATGGTCTGCCCCTCGCCGAGGCTGCGATAGCGCTTTCTCAGCGCCTCCAGTTCCTTGAGGTCCAGTGCTTCGAGCCCGAGCATCGCGTTCTGCGCTTCCTTCGTCACCCGCAGCAACTCGTCGACCTTCAGATGCAAAATGTCGGTGTCACGGTTCTGCGTGTTCTGGATCAGGAACACCATCAGGAACGTAATGATGGTGGTCGAGGTATTGATGACCAGTTGCCAGGTGTCGTTGTAACCAAAAAACGGACCGCTCACCGCCCACAAAAAAATCAGAATGATCGCTCCCAGGAACGTGGTGGGGCTACCAGCCCACAGGGCGAGTTTCTGCGCGATTTTTGCGAATTTCATGGCCGTGTTTCCTTATTAAGGATGAACCTGAAATTCAGACATCGGGGGGCAGATGAAAATTCGGCCGGGGTTGACGTACAACTGGAAAAGCCTAGTTCTGCATCCACTGGCAGCGCGCATCGCGGTATCGTAGCTAACCGGTTGTCGACTCTGATCATGACAACGCACCGACAGGAGAACGCAATGAGTTGGTCCGCCAAACAATACGTCGCTTTTGAAGATGAACGCACCCGTCCGGCCCGTGACCTGCTGGCGGCGATTCCCGCCGGGGACGTGCGTTCGGCCATCGATATCGGCTGCGGCCCGGGCAACTCGACCGAGTTGCTGGTGGAGCGCTTCGCCGGTGCCACAGTGCGAGGGCTGGACAGTTCGGCCGACATGATCGAGGCCGCACGCAAGCGCCTGCCCAACGTGCGGTTTGATGTTGCCGACATCGACACCTGGAACGACAACGGCCCGTTCGATGTGATCTTCGCCAACGCGGTGCTGCAGTGGGTGCCTGATCACGCCACATTGCTGCCTTCGTTGGTGAATAAACTTGCACCCGGTGGCAGCCTGGCAATCCAGATGCCGGACAATATCAATGAGCACTCCCACCGCTTGATGCGCGAAGTGGCTGCTGATGGGCCATGGACAGGCAAATTGGCGAACGCCGCCGGCCAGCGAACCGACATTGAAAGTGCAAGCGGTTACTACTCGATACTGAAAGCCTGCTGCACCCGCGTCGATGTGTGGCGCACCACCTACCATCATCCGCTCGCAGGGGGCGCCTCGGGCGTCGTCGAGTGGTTCAAGGGCAGCGGTTTGCGGCCGTTTCTCGAGCCGCTGAATGAGGCCGAGCGGGCGCAATACCTCAAGCAATATCAGACAGCTATCGAAAAGGCCTACCCGGCGTTGAGCGACGGATCGGTGCTGTTGCCGTTTCCACGGTTGTTCATGGTGGCGACGCGCTGAAGCGAAATAGGGACAGATGAGTCATCTGTCCCTATTTTTGACCGCTGAGAAAATCACTGCGGTTTGCTTTTCCTTGAGCGCCTGGCGCTCAAGTATTCAAAAACAAATGAAGCAAAGCCGAACAACCCGATCATTGAAATGATCATGATCCCCAACTCTGAACTTTCCATGCTGATCTCGATGCGAAGGGTGAGCCCAGAGGATAAGACATCCATTTACGGTCTCAACGCCTTGCTACGCCTTCTTTACTGGCGCACGCCGATCCTTACGCAAAATATACGGGCGGCTTTCAGCGCTGCACGCAACCAACATCATCATCGGTGCTTGAATCGCTCTTCGTAGGAGCCGGTCGGCACAATACCTGTGGGAGCTGGCTTGCCAGCGATGGCGATCGTGAAGATGCTATCGCCAGCGAGCCGGCTCCTACACAGGGCCATTATGCAATCAGGAGGGTTCTGCATCCATTCGCCGGGCAATGACATCCAGCACATCGCAGCCATCGCGCAAAGATATGCAGCACAACAATGCGAAATCGCTGAGGATGACCGAGTCGCTGCTGATTTCACCGCGCATCGCGAGGTTTTCGAGAACCTGCGTAACGGCACCGATTCGATAACGGGCGCTGCTGAGCAGGGAGTGCAGAGGTTGGGTGGTGTTGACGTAAAACGTGGGGAGGTCGTCGGCGTTGCTGGTTAAAGCCATGTATTCGTTCATGAGTGGTATCCGTGTAATTTGCGAATTAACCACTCCATCATCGCCAAACAATAGGGTGGCAGCTGTACGCGGGTTGGCGAACCGGGACACGGCAAAACCGGCAGATCCTGGGATCTCCCACGCACAGCTACCAAAAAACTGGCAGCACATTGCGTTCAAAAGCACACCGATAACTGCTCGGAAGCTTCTGCACCGTATCGTCAAGTCGCCAAACCCGACACGCCATTTGGGCGTGCCCGGACTATAGGTCTCATGACAAAGGCACAGCAATGCGCAAGTGTACGGACATTTCCCAGACTATTGTAGGACGTTGCTTTATCTGCAATACGCACGGCGAAGCGCCCGCTCAAAGCACGCTTTCACCCAATCCCGTCCAAATAAAACCGGCTACTGAGGGCCGGTCGATACATCGCTGGACCACGCTTAGCCTTGTTGCAATACCTTGAGTGCCGCCGAGGCCAGAAAACCCGAACTATGGGGTTCTGATTTTTTTGCCTGCGGATTTTGTTTCATCTATGAATTGCAGGCGAGGCAGCTCTCTCATTTGTGTGGTCTCCAAGATGGTCTTCTGATGTCTCGTAGAGCTTGCTCTTTGCCCTGGCTGTTGCGGAGTCGTGCGTACAGTTGAATGCGTGGGGGCAATCTGATTTGAAACTCTGGGTGGGCTGTATGGCGGTGGCGGACTCAAGTCCAGGCTGGAGAATGATGGAGGCTGATCGAGTAACGATAAAGTTGAGTATCGCGGTGGATTATCTAAGGATCGAGCCACCGACTGGAACCATTGGGTTCCAGTTGCCGTTGCTGCACGTGCAGTCCTGTAACCCAGCGCTATGCCCGCTCCCCCTGCGACCATACTCACACTCGCCAGAACCGGCGCTATTGCTGTGGCAGGATTTGCAATCACCGCGGCACCGAGCAAAACGCCAGCGGCCCCTGTACCAAGGGCCAAAGTGCCTTGCCCGCTAAATCGGGCACTGTTGGTCAATGAAAGTCCAATCCCCCCAAACGAGGAAATCCCGCCTGCATATCCCCCTAGTGAGATGAGGAAACCCGGTATAGCGAAGCGTCCAGTTGGGTCACGATGATTGATGGGGTCTGCAGCGCAGTACATATATGAGTTCAATCCACCAGCCCCGAACGGGCTCAGCTTGTCTGGGCTGTGGAAACGCATCAGCACTGGGTTATAGGCCCGATAACCGTTGCCGAGCAGATACCAACGAGTGTGCGGATCTCTAAGTTCGCCGTTGAAACCCAGATGCGTTGAAGTAAGACGAAGGGCTGAGAGGTGTCCATAGGCTGTGTATGCCATTGGGTTTGCAATGCCTCGAATCACTTCCGCCATGACGGACTGGTTCTGACTGGTCGCAAGCAGAATCGTTTTTCCGCTGTTTTGGATAACTCGAATGGGCGTGGTCATGGGATGCTCGAAGAAGAGGCGGCATCGCTGTTTTTACAGTATGAAAGACATCTCTTGTACTAGCAGAAGTGATAGTGATCGTGCCTGCATCCCTTAGCCCTGCTGCAACACCTTGAGCGCTGCCGACGCCAGAAAACCCGAACGGCTCTTCTCTTCCGGATGGTGCAGTAGAAAAGTGAAAAGGGGACAGATTTATTTTTGTTACTCTAAACACCCGCTCCTGGCCGATTTTGCCCGTATTGACAGGTAGGTTTGGGTCGATTGCAGTCCTTCGCTACAGGCCGCAATCGGCCGATTCTGTTGAAAAAGTAGCTCCCCTGTCTGGCCTGCGGCAAAATCCGCGCATCGGCCAGCAGGGAAGCACGCAGTATGATGGGACAGTTATCGAGTGGTCAGGAGCGGCTGTTTTACTCGTTCAACCTTGAAGACCACATCCCCGCCAATCACATTCTGCGTAGCGTTGATCGGTGTCTCGATCTGAGCGATTTGCGCCATTACCTCGCCGATTTTTAAAGCCCAATTGGGCGTCCTTCGATTGACCCAGAGTTGATGATCCGCATGCTGATCGTGGGCTATTGCTACGGTATTCGCTCCGAGCGGCGGCTGTGCGAAGAGGCCCATTTGAACCTGGCGTATCGCTGGTTCTGCCGGTTAAGTCTTGAAGATGAAGTCCCCAATCACTCGACCTTTTCCAAAAATCGACACTGCCGTTTTCGGGACAGTGATCTGTTTCGCTGGTTGTTCAATGAAGTGCTGCGTCGCTGCATGGACGCCGGTCTGGTCAAGGGCGAAGGCTTTGCCGTGGACGCCAGCATCATCAAAGCGGATGCGAGTCGGCAGCGCGGGGTACCGGGAGATGAACCGATCAACTGGAGCGATCCGGCCCTGAGCACCCGCGCCGTGCGTGAGTATCTTGAGGCACTCGATGAAGAGGCTCTGGCCGAAACGCTACCGAAGCGCCTATCGCTGACGGATCCTCAGGCCCGCTGGACCGCAGCTCCAGGCGGCCCAGCTTTCTACGCTTATTCTACGAATTATCTGATCGATACCGAGCACGGCGTGATCATGGATGTGGAACCCACACCCGCTCATCGCACGGCCGAAGTCGAGAGCACCAAGACGATGATCGACCGGGTCGAAGCGCAGTTCGACATCAAGCCGGAACGCCTCATTGGCGACACCGCTTACGGTACCGCGCCGATGCTGGCCTGGATGGTGGAGGAAAAAGACATCGAGCCACATGTGCCGGTGTGGGACAAAACCGAGCGCAAGAACGATAGTTTTTCGAGCAACAATTTCCACTGGAATGAAGAGGCTGAGGAATACCTCTGTCCGGCCGGCAATGCATTATGTAGCGAATGGCGAGCCTTCAAGAACGAGCGTTCGCACGTCACCAAAGCCAACACCATCATCTTCCGATCCCGGCAGACCGACTGCGTTGCCTGTCCGATGAAAGCCAAGTGCTGCCCGAACACAGCGTTCCGCAAGATCGCCCGCAGCGTCCATGAAGCCGCTCGTGATGTGGCTCGGCGAATCGCAGCGCTCTCGCCACGAACGCAAGAAGGTCGAAATGTTGTTTGCCCACCTCAAGCGCATCCTGAAACTGGATCGCCTGCGGCTACGTGGCATGAATGGTGCGACAGATGAATTCACGCTGGCCGCTGCGGTGCAGAACCTGCGACGGCTGGCTAAATTTACATCTCAAAGGCCACCCGCCACGGGATAGGTGCGCCTGCACTCAGCAAAAAACCTCAAATTAACCCAATAACAGAGCAGCAAAGGTCACCGAAGGGCCGAAAAACCACTCATTGTGGTGAGTAGGTTCTCCGGTGGTGGTCGTGCCTGAGTTCAGGCCATTTGAAAATCCGATTTTTTCAACAGAATCGGCCGAATGCTACCGCTCGCGACTAGTAGCTAATGGATTACGATAATCGGCAGTACCGAGATGGGGTCGTCGGCAAAATGAAAAAGCCCGACACTCGGCCGGGCTTTTTTTGAAATCAGATCGTTATCAGGCCTGCTTTTCACGCGCCGCCAGCATAACTTCATTCTGCTTTTTAGTGGCTTCGGTCAACACTTCGCTGTAAACGCGCTTTTTCTCTTCTGATTTTGCATTCCGAATGAAGTCTGCGAATGGACTCGTGGACTCCTTTATGGATCCGAATTTCATGGGTTTGCTCCGTCGTTTATCCCAAGCATGGTCATCAGTTCGTATGTCGAATGCTTCTCGGGGATATGGTAGTCGATCTTGTCGACGCCAGCCTTGTAGAGGCGTCCAGTGTTATCAATATGCTTCACAAGCAGATCGACATGAAGATCCTTGCCAAACTCTAGCTTAAGGGTGTTTACCACGTCACGTGCTGCGAAATACTGCTCGACGAAATGCTCCGGTCGAATCCGTCGTCCTTCAGCCTCCTCTCGAGCCTTCACAAAGGACCAGGCAAGCCCAGGGTCTTGATAGACGTAGAGAATTTGCACAAATCTTCCCTTACCCAAACACCGCCGCACGTTTTTCCTCGCGATCTCGATATTTGAAAACGTCCCGTCCAGCAGGAAGGATTGCTTTCGCTCTAGGGCGAGGTCAATCAGCTTTCCAACTAGGATCGAAATGGCGCCTTGGAAAAGCCAGGCGTTGCCACCTCGATACGCTTCAAATTCGCTTCTGAGCTCGTCTGGATCAATTCGTAAGATGGGCGTATCGGAAAAAAGGTTGAGCAGGGCTAAGGATGCTTCTGTTTTGCCGGCACCGGGCGACCCTGCCATGAAAACCGAAACAGGCTCCTTTTCGGGCGGATACTTGCTCTGATCCGTGAGTCGTTTACCAATAGCCTTCTTGTTCAATCGGGCAAACCTGATCGCGTCATCCCAGATGGCCTGCTCTTCTCCCGTCATCTCATGCCTTTTGTCTTGCTGCACCAATGAAAACCCTTTTCGAGTGACTGGTGATTTCCCTTTTGTGCTCCGGTATCGCATGCGACACCCAGGAAGGGCAGTGAACACAATGGCTCAATCCGCCACTCTGGCCCTGTCTAAGTGTTAGTGAACTGGAGATGGTGAGACCTCGAGATGACGAATCTAACAGCTTCGCCGAACTACCTGCCGAGATACGTTGCGGTGATTTGTATCCTTTCATGGCCCAATTCCCGGCTGATCATTTACCGAGCATGATTATCTTCAATACGCTGATATGCGCTCAACTCCTTGGCTGAGTGTCCACCCGCCGCTGGCGGCTTGAGACGAACAGGGATAGACCCCACGCAATCGGCAAGCGAAAAGTTTTTACCAGTGGATTTGGCTTGGCGGATTTTGAAATCGGTGAGCATTTCCAACCCTCAGAATTAGAGTTGGATGCGATGGTTATCCCTTGGGGATGGCTCCTCCAGCCACAATGCGATACGCGAAAAAAACTGCATTGATGTACCACTTTATGTACCAGAAAAGACCGGTAGTCAGTGGTTTTCGCTGGATGTCACTGGAACGAGGCTAGGAAAAAATCCATATCAGCTCAGTGACTTGCATGCGTTCCGTGGACTTGTATAGACGTCCATGGAAAGACGATGTGGAGCGGGTGAAGGGAATCGAACCCTCGTTATCAGCTTGGGAAGCTTGGGCGGATGGTGTTTCAGATGGGCGCCGGATGTATGCTTATGCACCGGATAGCCCCGAACTAAAGGGGTTGAAGGGAGAACCGCGATTTCAGTCTGTTTCATCGGTTCACCCCATATTTCAGTCATACAGCCCCCAGTAACGGCCCCCAAATGCTCACGGAAAAACAAATCAAGGCAATGAAGCCTGCGGAAAAGGAATACACAGTCTCGGATGGCCGAACTGCTCGAGGCGAGGGCGTGCTGCTTCTGCGGGTACGATCGAACGGTACGAAGGAGTTCTACTTTCAGCGCTACAGCAGCGGCAAGAAGATCAAGAGCAAACTCGGTACCTGGCCAACGCTCGGTTTAGCTGAGGCCCGGGATCTGTGCCGCGCTGAAAAGGAAGTCGTGGTCGCGGCCGGCACCTTTCAGGACGTTATGGATGGTTACATCACCAAATTGAGGGGGGAGGGTGCCGCTTCCGTTGAGGATGTGAAGTGGTCTTTCAAGCACTACGTTTCCGAACCCTTTCCCAACCTGATAAAGCTACCGGCTGTTCTGATCGGCCCAGGAGAAATCCGGGACATCATCGCCAGGATGATCGCGAATGGAGTGACCACGTACTGCAATCGACTGCGATCGCAACTGCATGCAGCGTTCCAGGTTGCCCTAGAGCAGGAGTTCAACCCGCGCAGTTACCAGAAAGACGATGTGAAGTTCGGGATCAAAAGTAACCCCGTGGCCAGCGTGCCCGTTCAGGCCGACTGGGAGCAACCAGGCGATCGAGCTTTGTCTACCACCGAGCTTGCCCACCTCTGGCAATTGCTGCCCGAGCAATTAAGCGTGGTCACGGCGGAATTAATCAAGTTCTTGATTGCGTCAGGTGGTCAACGTCCTGAACAGTTGCTCGCGACCGAGCGTCGACATTACTTGAAAGACCACCTGATTATTCGCAATAAAAAGGGGCGCGGGGCCGAAGGCGAACGCTCGTTGCATGTTGTGCCCTATAACAAGTTGATGCGACAGAGTCTAAAAGCAATGAACGAAATCAACGCTATAAGCCTATACCCGTTCGAGGGGAAAGTTCCCGACAGTTCGCTGCACGCCAATTCACTCTCCCGTGCGGTGACCAAACTTTATAGTCGGCATCCCGAAAAGTTCAATGGTCCCTTCACTATGCGAGATTTACGACGTACCTGCAAAACTCTGATGGGCGTCGCGAAACTGACGAAAGAGCTGCGCGACCGAATTCAGGGGCATGCTTTTGGGGATGTCGCATCTAAGCATTATGATCGATATGACTACTTTGATGAGAAACAACATGGCCTCAAACGTTGGGCTTCTTGGTTAGAAAATAATGTCATTACCGCCGAACTAGAGTAAGCGAATCTGCCTTGGCGGACTAATGTAATCTCTTTTGGCGATTAAGCGCGAAAAGCAGGCAGCTCAAATATTTGCGCTGCCTGAATCTAAAGCATAAGTATCAAAATTAATTGTTTGGGGCTAGTAATCGCGTCAGTGCGTTAGTGATTTCGACCTCGTCCTTGAGAGCCTGAGAAAGTCGGTCTGATAATTCGCCAAGCACTACTCGGACTGCAGATGCAAAACCCAAGCATTCTTCATCGGATAAATTATGTATGCCGTCACTCAAAGCTCTATATAAAAGTTTTAGAGGGCTATGGCCGTTTATCAATAAGCTTTCAGGCATTGCATCTTTTGCCATATCCAAAGCTTTCGTGAATTGTGTTTCAGAAAGAGCGGCAGTTAAGATGTCAATTTTTTCTTTGGGGGCTCCAATTTTTTCTGAAACTTTAACAATTTCTTTAAAGATACGATCTTTCTGATGTTCAACTACACGCCTGTAATAAACAAATGCTCCGACGCCTAAACCTTGGTTTTCACACCTCCTACCCTTTAAAAAGTTATCTCTGTCTGGACCAATAAGTTTTAGCAATCTTGGTGGTACAGGAGGTCCGAATACAGGCGTTTCTCCAAATTTTATTAGAGTTCCAGAAGTGTCGTTAGGATTTAGGCGAGCTGCGATTGCAAATGTTTTTTTATGGTTTTGACAGTTAGAGCAAATATAAGTTATGAAGCAGTTAGTGAGTGATTTTTCTCTAAGTGTTATTTTATTGCCATCTGTGCAGCGATGAAATCTAATGCCGTTACATGTTTCTGCAGAGCAATGGATTTGTATCTCTGGCGTCGTTAGATAGTAGTACTGATTGCCACTATTCCACTTCAGATCTATCAGATCGCTAATGTGGACAGTTTGGTTTGGTGGGGATGCTTCGAGAAATTCTGCAAAAGATTGCGGTATTAATTGCGGGGTGGCTTCGCTAGTCATTGTGGCTATCCGAACAGGGCAAATGCGAAGCGCATATGTAGCGTCTCAGTATTGTTTTGTCCAATTTGGGATCAGGAGTGTATGAAAAAGGCCGCTTACGCGGCCTCGTTTGATGTGTAGATTTGCCAGCTTTCCGGGTTGGTCTGCCACGCGGCTATGGCTGACTCCCGCCAGCCAACACGCCCTGCCGAAATTACGACCGACTTCGGAAATCGTCCGCGTTTAATTTCCCGCCAGAGCGTTGTTCTGGAAAATGAGGTTACGCTCAATACCTCTTTTTCACGCATGAAGCGGTCTAACCTATTCGTCATAGCATTTGCTCCTGGGCAACGCTCAGTGCTACGGCCACCGGCCGAACCCAAATTGGCATGCTATTCAGCATAAACGTCTCACCGGCTTCAGCCAGCAATAAAGTAGTCCCCATGACATGGGCGATCGCTTTGGCTGCTGCTGGTGGCACAGCATTTCCTATACGCTCACGCCAAGCCTGATCACTCAGACCGTCCAGCTCGAACATATCTTCGGGGTCGACCAGACTTTGCAACGCTGCGAGCTCTAACGTCGTGAATGGTCGATGCCAGGTACCGTCGAGACTTTCAATCACGCAGGTCAATTTGTCGTTAGCTTCTGGCATCCGGGGATCAGCGACTGACCAACGGCCATTGTCTTGGCGAGCGCTCGCTGAAACGGCACCGCACTGATCATTCCAGCCAACAACGCCATAGTGACCGCCAGTCAAGTAGGCGTCGCCCTTCACACGCTTCATGCCAGGTGTTGGGTCTTGTACCGCGAAAGCACCTTGGCCAGTAGTGCTACCGGCGATAACTGTGCCGGCCGACTGATCCCACGGTGTCACCAGATACTTGCTGAATCCTTCTCCCGGGCGACGTGGGTCGGCAACGCTGTAAGTGCCTTGTCCTGGGGATTTAACACCGATCACCGCACCGCTCGTTTCATCCCAGCGCCGTACCCCGTACTGCTGGTATTGCAGGGCACCCGACTTGGCGCGTGGATCTGCAACCGAGAACGCGCCATTTGTTGGATTGCTGCGACCGGCAACTGTGCCAGTCGAATCGCTCCAATCATGCACGCCGAGGTAGCCTGCGCGATATTCGGGAACGATGACCAGGTCACGCAGATAACCGTCCTCGATCGCCAATTCGTTCAAGCTGCGCCAGTCCTTGCCGGCGGTAACCAAGGCGAGGCGAACCCATGTTTTCCATTGCAGCGCAGGAACCCGGTGCATGGGACCGGCGGCCTCGACATCACCTGCTAGTGGCATGCGACCGAGGATTGAGCCGACCGACTTGAGGGTCTTCTTTTCCGGCTCATATAGAAAGGGCGGCACCTTCTCGATATGACGGGCCACCAGCAAGAAGCGCTTACGGCTCTGGGCCAGACCGCCGATGACTCCGCAATCGTGGGTGGTCTCGGCGACGGCATAGCCGTAGTGACCAAGAACCTTGTTGATCTGGTCCAGCAGGTGGCGCCCGCGAGTAGCGAGGCGTGGCACGTTTTCGAACACCAGCAACGGCACCGGGTCGTTCTTCCAGGCTTCACACATCAGCCAGATGCAGCGAAGCGTCAGTTCGTTCAGGGCCTGATACTTCGGCGTCTGGCTCATAGTTTCGGACAGTAAGCCCGAGGCACCTTTGCATGGGCTGGAAATGAACACCGCGTCAGGCCGTTCGTTGTTGGCCGCGCGGCGCAGGTCTTCGGCGCTCGCTTCGATCCAGTTTGCCGGCGGCTCTTTGCCGTGGAAGCGGATGTATTGGTCACGGTTGAACAGGTCCATCAGAGTGCCGCGCACGCCAGACAGCCGTTCGAAGTCGCGCAGGCCAGCCGGATCTACGTCAACGCCACCGATGCACTGCCATTCGGCCTGGATGTTGCCCACGACGGGCTTGGCGCTATTGAAACCTTTGGCGCCGCCGCCAAGGCCACAGCACATATGAAAATGTTTGAGGGTGCGTTTAAGCATAACGACGCCCCTTTGCTTGTTTGATTGCTGCTTTTTCCGACATGAGGGCTGCCCATTCAGAGGCCTTGCGTTGTTGCCTGAGACGACTGCAGTTTTGGTGTTTGCGTGTTGAGCGTGCTTTCCCGCAAATATCGCAGATGCTGGGCAGGTCAAGGCGATGGCTAGCCATTGCGGGACGAGTTCTAGAGGTGGGTTGCGTTGTGTTCGTGATAGCCTCGGCAACGCCATCGTTGTTGGTTTGAGCTTGCATGGTTCTCTCCTTTCAGTGGTGGTCGGTGCCGAGGGGTTGCAGCCCCTCGGTACCACTTCCAATTACTTTGTTACTTGGCTGCGTCTCGGTCAGCGGCCGTCATTAAGAGCCAGGTGGGATAGATCCCCTTCGGCTCATTCTTGAAGCGCACAATCACGCAGTTGCCGAATACACGCAGAACAACTCCTGGCTTGGGATGACGCCTCTGGTGGCGGGCTCGCTTGCCAGTGATCGCTTGATTCACCTTGTCGCCGGGCTTGAACTCCGTTTTGTTGGTTATCCAAGGGACCAACTTTGGGTTTCGTACGCGCATCGTGTGTCTCCTATGGGGTAGTCGGTGCCGAGGGGTTGCAGCTCCTCGGCACATTCGTTGTTTACTTGGCGAGCCAGATCAGTACGTCAGGTACTTGCATGGCAGTAACGGTGATCAGCGCGACGGTTGCGATCGAGCTGAGCAAGTTGATCAACAACTCCCTGCCACCCGTTTGGGCTGTTTCGTTGATGCGTTGCATGGTTCTCTCCTTTCAGTGTTGGCCGGTTGCAGCCGGCGTTACATGTCGCTGTCTGGCTTTCGCACCAGGTGCAGCTCCAAGCCTTCAAATTCGTTGCTGTCTTCAGTGCTCGATTGCCAATCCAGTACCGCCTGGATCTGCAGTCGCGAACAGTTCAGTACCAAGATTTCGCACTGACCGTTGGCTGCTCGAACCTCCAAAATGTCTACGAGGCCATCGGTGCCGTATGCATCGGCCTGTACGGTTTTCCGGTGGTCGTTGCCCATGTACTTCAGCAACTCGGTAACGCGGTCCTGCAGGCATGGCGACGTGTCTGACGGACCTCCTGCGAGTACTTGAATTTGCATTCCCATGTCCTGTCGGTAAGCAGTGGTCAGGCCTGAAAAACCCAGCACTTCACAATGGGTTGCTTGGTGATGGTGGCGTTGGAGTGCTTTGCCTGGTGGGCACGTACCGCGCTGTCGGTTGCTTTGTTCGTGTCGATCAGCTTCCGGGAGCGGGAATCCTTCAGGCGATCGCGCAGTTCGCTGATGTCTGCGACCTTCTGGCGGTGTTCAGCCGCGCACTTGACGAAGTCGTTGAGGTTGATGGCGATGGTGTGGTCTTTTTTGCTGTGGTTGACCACCGGGCCGTCAGCGTCCAGGCCTTCGAGGTATTCGTAGACTTCCCAGAATTCAGCCACTACCGGGTGATCCGAGCTGATCGAGGCCTGGCGCTCGATGGCCATACGGATGATTTGGGTCCGGGTGTGGCTGATCTGCGGTTCGCTAAGGGGCAATACCAGGCGCAGGCAATCGAGCAGGGCGAGCAACTGGGCGTGGTTTTTGTTGATCCGCTCCACACGGATGTAACCGCGCAGCTTGTTACCGCAATGGGCGCAGTGGTCGTGCTCGTCTTTGAACGGCGTTTCGCAGGCAAAGCAATGGCTGTGGAGGGTGCGAAGCTTGGCTTCATAGCCGGGCACGCGATGGGCGAACAGCTCCATCACCTCCGACTCTTTGCGCACCGCCTGCAGCAGGAAGTTGCTGAGCTTGGCGCCTTCCAGTGAGTTGAGCAGGTCTGCCGCCGCTCGACTTTCAGCCGTGACCGTCGGCCGTACAAAGTGCAACTTCACGATCCTGGTCATGATCGCCTCGGACGCTACGACCGGCGCGTTCTGGCTGATGGCGATCGTGGCGCGGAACGGCGGCTCATAGGTCTCGTTGCCGGCAGTCTTCACACCTTTGGTCGCCAGTGTGCCGCCGCCGTAATAGTCCTTCAGCTCGTCCCATTCGAATGTTTTGGCGTGGGCTTTATCGTCGCCGCTACGGTCCGATTCCAGTAACACAACAGGCATGGCGGAGATCTGACCCATCAAGCGGCTGCGGCCGGCCTTGGTGGATTTCGACGGGTCGAAGCCTTCGTACCCTTCGCGGCCCAGCAGTTTCCACAGCAAGGTGAGCAGGGTGGTTTTGCCGGCACCCGCTTCGCCTGTGGCTTCGAGGAAGGGGAACGATTGATACCGGGCGCGAATCTGCTCGGCGAACAGTGAACCGAACCAAAAGGTCAGCGCCACGGTGCCCTGGGCGCCGAAGCATTGCCAGAGCAAGTCCAGCCAGCGAGTGTCGTACTCTTTGGAGTCCTTCTGCAGCGCGATCTTCACGCCTTTTTGCAGGCTCTTGAGCTTCAGCTTGCCCATCTCGAAGAACTCTTCTTCGTTGATGGTGATGAGCTGGCCGTCGCGAATGGCGATGTCGTTGAACACGTAGCAGCCGTATTCCCGGCTGTAGCCAACATAGTCGATGGTTTGAACAGTTTTGATCCCGAAAAGCTGGTCTTTCATGATTTTGTCCAACTGTTGTCCACTACCGGTGAACACGGCTCCGGCACCCATGCCGAGAAGTCTTTTTTTGAATTCGCTGGCGGCGGCAACCTGGCCACCGGTGAAGGTGTTTTTCACCGAGCCGCCGTCGTGGGGAAAGTCGACGCGAAAGAAGTACCAGGACTCGTCGGTGATCTCGTTGCGCTGGAAATACAGGGCCTTGGGGTAGCAGTTGGCGATCTCGACCACGCAGCCGGACATGCGCAGCGCCTTGGCGCGACGTGCTTTGTCGTTCAGTTGTTGGTCTTCATGGTTATCGCTGGCGTCCAATGCCTGCATGGCGCTGTTGAACTTCGAGATGTCCAACTTCCACCAGTACAGGCGCGAGTCGAAACCGAAGTGAAACTCTTCGCGCTCGCGCCACTGGTACATGAGCAAGGCTTTCTCCACGGCGCTCTCGGCAATCAGCAGGGCGCCGTGGTGCTTGGCTTCGTCCAGCTCCTTGTCGATTCGCTGGGTACGGGCTTCGACGTCATCCATAAATGCCCAGCGCTGATGCAGGTCGTTCCAGTCGACCTTGCGCGAATCCGGTTGTGGGATCTGTGCTGCGTCACAGGTGAAGCCAAGATCCCGAGCTTGGCGAACCCAGGTGCGGGTGTATTTGTGCGCACCTGGTTCGTTGTCCAATGCCCAAACCAGCTTTGGCGTTTTGCCGCCGCGTGCGGTGATCAGAGCCTTCAGTGACTCTTCCGGATAAGCGTTGGAAGAAAGCGCGGCGACGGCGGGGATCCCGTTCTGTACCAGGGCAATGGCATCGAAGATGCCCTCAACGATCCAGATTTCATCTACCTGCAAAAGGTCGACGCAGGGTGGCACCCACCAGTAGCCCTTGTAGCTTTCACCTGGTTTGAAACGCGCTTTCTTCTTGCCGAAGCGGTTCGGCTTGTCGATGAGTCGCTCCCAGTAGCCGCCCTTGTCGAGGGGAAAGCGAACCGTGGCCGAGCCGATGTTCAAATCACGGTCGTAGTAATGCTCCTGGGTGTACCAGCCTTCAATGATCCCAACGTTGAAGCCGCGGGCGAATGTGAGGTAAGCCTTGGCACTTGCCGCCGGTTGATCGTCTGTGGCCGGGGCGCGCTTGCTCCAGTCGTCGAACAGATCGCTGTACAGCTCCTTGACCGGTTCCATGTAGCGGCATTTCTGCTCGCGGCCGCAGCGGATGAACCATGGCTCGTCATACCGCGAGAACAGCCGGCGCTGGTTGCACTGAGGGCACGTTCCCTTGCGCATGTATTGGGTGCCGGCCATGTGTTGCAGACCATAGTCAGCCTCAAGTCGCTGCAGCACGTCGGCACGCAGTTGGTGGTCCATGGTCTTCACTGCGCACGCTCCGCAGTGTTTGCACCTAGCTGTTTTTCCAGCTCCTTGCGGGTCCGGCAAATACCGGCCAGGTGTGGGATGTCCTGGAGCACCTTCGGTGCCCGCTGGCCACGCGGTACATTCCGGTAACGATCGGAGTACCAAACGTCGGCCATGGTGGTGTCGTACTGGCTGTTGAGCCACTGCAGGTATTGCTCTGCCTGCTGTTGGTTCAACTCCAGTTGGATGGTGATATTGCTCATTTCGGCCACCAATAAAGTGCAGTTTCCCCTTACCCACGCAAGGCGGGCATGTCGCAGGGGCGGTTCAGATTTAGTTCGAGGTGTTGCGGGAGGTCAGCAAGCGCGCTGGTAAGAAGCGGGCCGGGACGGGGTAGCGCTTTTGGGTTTGGGTATCGAGCAGCCAAACCAGGTAACGATAAGCGCTGCTGCCCGGATAGATGCCCAGCCGCGCTACGCGTTTCGAGGTCATGCCTTCGAATTCGGTAACGGCCAGCTCCGCGATCCGCTGCACCAGGTGCTCAGGCACTTCGAGCGACTGAGCGAGGTAGCGTTTGCAGTTTTCAAGTAGCTGGTGGTCACCGGACAGGTGCTGTCCATGCTGGCGGTACAGATATGCAACGGCAGCCTGTTGCATGGCGGCGCGATAATCATTGGTGGGGTTGATCGTCAAGGTGATGGCGTTCATGCGAGTGTGGCCTCCATTTCCAGTTGATCCAGCAAGTCGGGTTGATCATTGGCTGACTTCATCGCGGCGCGACGCAGGGCAACATCCGCAATGGGAAGTCGAACAGTGGGATTGGCCATGCCGCTCGGACTCATTTCATGAGTCATTTCGAACTGAGCACGAACGGACCAGCCGCAGGCTTCGTTGACGCATTGCAGGTAAGCCACACGCAGGAAAATATGGGTGCCTTCACTGGTGCGGATACGCATGCGGCCCATGCAGTGGGGGCAAACAAGTTTGTAAGTGCTCACTGGTCGCCCTCCTTGCTGTGCAGTGAAATGGTGGCCAGCACCTCGGAATGGCGTGCGCTCAGATACTTGCTGTGGGCAGCAAGGATTGCAGCAGCTTCACCTTTTTCGATGACGCCATCAGCCAACGCTTTATCGATGATCTGGTCGACCACCCCACGCTTGGCTGCTGTGCTGACCGAGCGGCTGTACAACTCGATGTTGTCCAGGGTTTCAGGGGCAGCGATTGGCACGAACATGCCGCTGTACAGGGAAGCCACGTATTCAGGGAAAAAGCTGGTGCCTGCGTCTCGCTCGAGCATATGAATTTGGTCATCGCTCAATGGCCGGCTGCCCGCGTTCTCGTAGACGTGGTTGTCGAATTTCTTGAGTTCGTAGCCGAGGCGCGCTGCTGCGCATTCGCGACCGCCCGGGTAAGCGCATACAACTGCGCTGACTACTTGGCGTCGGGTTTCTAGTACTGGGCGTTTCATCTTCTGGTTTCCTCCGTGAGCCAGAGGCCCTAATTTGTTATCACGCCGTCTTTGATACCGAGGAGCACTGCTGCTCGATGCGCCTCACCCCGGAGGCACTTTTTCTGCCCGTTCAGCACCGCATAGACGGTGCTTGGATTGAGATCGTGGCGCTTGGCGAAATCAGCTGTAGACAATCCCTGCTCATTCAACCGTTGTCGGGCAAGTTGTAGTGCTTGCTCGGTGATAGCTGTGTTCGGCATAGTGCTAATTCGTGTGATTTGGTGTGAATTTTTGACGATATTGTCCCAATAAATAGGGACTGTCAAGGCTGAGGGGTGCAAAATTGATGACTATTGGAGCTCGGCTGCGCGAGGAGCGAACACGGCTGGGCGTTAGCCAAACGGAATTGGCTGTAGCATGCGGTATTGCGAAGAACACCCAGCTGAATTACGAGAAGGATGATAGAAGCCCCGATGCGGCTTACTTGCTCTTGGCGAAGCAGATGGGCGTGGACGTGTACTACGTGTTGTTCGGTGAGCGCTTACCTGTCTCGGCAGATCGCCTATCACCATTTGAAATTGAGATGCTGTCGTATCTAAGAGAATTTTCGGATTACGACAAAGAGTCAATTCGTCGTATGGCATTCGCCATGGCAACAATTTCTAAAAACACCACCCCACCACCACAGACTTGAAATACTCGAATAAGGAATCCGATTAAATGCTTAGGACTGCAAAAAAGCTTGTGCTGGCCACTGCCCTGTTTTCGACCTTATCAGTTACGGCTCACGCTCTGGAGCCGCAGCATTTTGATAGCCTTCCGGCGATGGTCGAGGACTTTGGGGATTTCTCTGAGGAGAATGGCACCTTCAAAGTCTTGTCCGCCAAACCCCTGCATGTACAGTTTTCTCCCCACGTTGTACCTGGTGATTTGCCAGAAAATGTTCGTTATGAAGTGCAGCGCGCTGCGCTTTATGGCGTGTTTCGAACTTTTGTGCACACCTCTGCTGATGCTGTTCAGGTCACGGCCGCTCCACTCGAGATTGATATCAAAAATGGCGGCACCAGAAAACTAAAGGGACCTGCTGTCGATATCACTGTCACCCGTGCGCAAGCCTTGGCGGCTGTAAAAAAATTCATCCAGGTGAACGATTTTTCGGATCTCGTTGACCCACAACAGATGGGCAAGATTCAGGTGGATAACTGGACCAAAGACTTCGAAAGTCTGTACTACAAACAACCGAATATCGACAGGTTGCTTGTGGATTTGAAGGCGAAGCAGGTCTAACCCAAGACGGGAACGAGGTTCGAATCGCAACTCAAAAAGCTCAGCTCAGGCTGAGCTTTTTTGTTTCCGAGCCTGCAGCCCATTGGCGAACGCGACGGAGAAATGTACTGTATGCACATACAGCTATGGAGCGTTGCAAGCGATGGACCTGATTCATATCCCCTCTCTCCCGAAGATCGCCGGAGTATCGGCAGTCGAGCCCATTACGAAATTGGAGCTTGATCTGCTCGTTGGCTACCGGCGGCTATCTGTGGATGACCAGGAGCGGATGCTTTCGGTATTGCAAGCCATGGTGGCTGTTAATTGCTCGAGCGACTCGCCCCGGCCTCAACGCTGAAGCCGCTTGTTCTCCCTCTCTGCTGCCCGTTTCGCTGAAGACTTACTCTCATAGAGATGAGCTAACCGTCTCGGCTTGCTTTGGTCGCCCTCGGTGAGTTGCTTTTGCTCTCCCGTCTTATCGTCGCGGTACCACGCCACGATTCCTGTGTAATTGTCCGAATTGTCAGCCAGTTCATTCACGCCGTCGTCGTCCGGTAGCTTGGACTCCAGTTCGAGACTGGTGGTGAACGAATCCGGCGAGAAGCTGTGTTTGACGTTTCCGCCCAACCACACCACGTCAGAGATTTCTTGCTTGATGCCAACCAGGGAGTAGGTCAGCTCGGGCGTCAGATCGGGTCGGCCCCTCGCCAGGGTATAGCTGAGTGTCGCGGTACCACGTTGCAGCCTGCTCATTTCCGAGCGAGCGGCCACCAGTGCACTTTTCTGGTCAGTGTAGGTATGGCGCAGGTCTTTCAGGTTTTCCCCGCCGCCGGCAATGGCCTCTTTTTTCTCGGCGCTATTCACCTCGTAGTAGAAAGCACGCACACCCGTGTAGCTGTCGCGATCAGCCTGAAGGAACCGGTGCTGATCGCCATCCTGGCGGGTGAGGGTGATGTGGGGAAGGTGTAGCCCGCTGGCGGTGGTGGATTTCCCGATAGGCATGAACAGTAGACGGCCCGCCTTCACGGTAGCGATGGCATCGTTCTCGAGCCCCAGGCGGCTGAGCAGATTGGCATCGGACTCATTGGCTTGGTCAAGGTGCGCAAGGTTGAGGGCACTGAAGGCGGCACTGACTACGGCGCCGAGCCCGTATGCCCCTGCAATTGCCTCGATGACAGCTTTCAATGTCTGGCCATGCCAGCTGCGTTCCCGTTTGACCTTCAGCCCCGCACGTAGATCGGCGCTACGGGCGCGGATGCTGAGTTGGTCAGGTGCCCCACTGTGCTCGGTCTCGTCGACGGTGTAGGTGCCTTTGTCGACCAGGCCGGTATCACTCCAGCCCAACCAAACTTGCAGGACTGCACCCTTGGGCGGAATGGCCAGCATGCCGTCATGGTCAGACAGGGTCACGTCCAGTTGGTCCGCCTCCATCCCGCGATTGTCGGTGAGCTCGATGTTGATCAAACGCGCCTCGATCGCCGCCGTGATGTCATTGCCATCGACCACGACGCGGCAGATCGGCCGAGGGTAGGCCGTCGCATCGCGGTAGGCCTCTTTCGCCCTGTCAAGGTAGGCATTGACCTGGTTGAGGGCCTGATCGATCACAGAACACTCCTGAGGATGTTTCCTGCGGTGCTCGCTGCAGCGCCGAGGATGTCGGCACGGCCGTCGTCGGTGCGCTTGAGCGCAATGGTGAACTCGATGCGGCGGGCGGCACCGTCGGTGAAAAAGAGCGTCCTAGTTTCGTTGATGCTCTCGATGACCCACGTTCCAAGGATCCGCCCGGTGCCCTCAATGAGCGGCCAGGTCTTTCCGGTGTCAGCCATCACACGCAGGGTGTCGAGGCTCAGTGGTGTTCCGGACAATGCCGGCAGTAGGACACCAGGTAGGGTGATGGCATCCTCACCACGGCCGAGAAACTGACGGGCAGGATTGGTCCCGATTCGTGATGTGGTGCCGTGGCGCCAGTCGGTCTGCCGCTGCAGCTCCTGGTACACCAGAGTTTCTAAGGTGAAGACGAACATGCCGAGGGCCATCATCATGGGTGATTACTCCTGGTCGTAAAGGGAACTGCGTCCCCGCGCCTGCTTGGCGTTCTGGCGCTTGTCCAGTTCGGCCGCGACAGCTCGCGCAATGGCAGACGGATCCATCCCCGCGGCTGGATGGATGTTGATGACGATCTGATCGCCCGCAGCCTGTGCAAGCGGTGCTGCAGAAGTGGAAATGGGCGCTCGATTGTCGACGGCGATCGCGCCGCCGGCACTGCCCATACCAATGGCCAGTGCGCCGGCTTGGGCCAGTCGTTTGCCGGCACCGGCGACAGCGGCCAGTGGACCACCCTCACCATCGGAAAGGCCCTGAGCCAAACCGGCCATGGTGAAGCCGCCCAGTTCAGCGAACACGCGGGAGGGGCTGTGGATGCCGAGTTTTTCCTTGAACCAGCCAATGGTGTTTTCACCCGCTCCAACCACGGCGTCTTTCACGCTGCCCGCTGCAGCTGTGATGCCGTTGACCAGGCCGGCCATGATCATGCCGCCGAACTCGGTGAATTTCCCCGGCAACTCAACCCCGAAGTAGCTCATCACACCGGCGAAGGCGCGGTAGAACAGGCCGAGTGGGCTGAAGTTGACCAGGATCTGCAGAATGCCGGCGATGCCACCACTGAAGCCCTGCTTCAGCTCAACCCACAGCGAGCCCAGGTAGGCTTTTACCTTGTCCCAGTTGGCGTAGATCAGGTACGCGGCCGTGGCAATGGCAGCAACAGCGGCGACGATCGGGTTCGCCATGAACAGTCGGCCAATCCACAACAGGGCCTGGCCCACCAACGGCAGAACTTTGCTGCCCAAATTGACCAACAAGCTGAGTACGGAAGGCAGTCTTATACCGATCAACGACAACCCATAACGTACAGCCAGGAACGGTCCTAAGGCACCCGCGACGGCCAGCGCGGCGGCGCCGAAGCCAGCGGCCACAGCGGCAATGCCGGCGGCAACGGTCAGAATGCCTTTGACCAGGCCGGGGTTCGCCTGAGCCCAGGCATTCACCTTCTCGAGCACGTTGTTGAAGCTATCGACCAGGGCCACAAGCGTCGGCCGCAGTGTTTCGCCCATCGCGCTGCTGAGGTTGAACATGCGGTTTTGCGACATCTGCCAGCGGGCGGACAGCTGCTCGCCTTTGATGTCGCCCTCACGCTGCATCGAACCCGCGCCCTTGACGCTGTTGACCAGCTCAAGCTGGCGTCGGTATTCGCCGATGTTGTTGGCCAGCTTGGCGGCATCGTCGCCATATTCCTTGCCAAACAACTGCGTGGTCACACTCAATTGTTCGCCCTTGGGCAACTTGTTGATGGCATCCAGCACCTTCTGGATGGTGCCCGTAGCGTCTTTTGCCATCCCCTCCTGGACGGCCTTCGCTTCCAGTCCAACGGCTGCCAACCCTTCCTGAAAGCGCTTGGGTTGATTGGTTGCGATCGCCAGCTCGCGGATCATGGCGTTCGTGGCCGTGCCGGCAACCTCGGCTGAAGAGCCCAAAGTGAGGAACGTCGAACCCAACGCGGCGGCGTCCTTGAACGACATGCCCACCGAGGCCGTGATGCCTGCCGTGCGTTGCATGACATCGATGATATCGGCGCCCTTGGATTTGGCGTTGTCGTCCAGGTAGTTGATGGCGTCGCCGAGTTGACTGACGTTCTGGATCGGCAGTTTGTACAGGTCGGCGATCCGAGCCAGGTTCTCACCGATCTGATCGGCCGGCAGTTCAAACGCGGTAGCAGCCGTCGCAGCGACACGGGCAAATTCGAGCAGGTTGTCTTTGCCCTGGACGCCCATGCGCGCGCCCCCTTCGACCAGGGCGGCGATATCGGTCGTGGCCATGGGGATTTGCTCGGCCATTTTTTTGATGGCAGCGCCCATGTCGTAGTAGGTCTGTGTGAGCTTGCCATTGTCGTCGCGTGCGCCGTCGACCTGCTTGGCCACCCCGGCCATCGCATCCTCGAAGCTCGAATAGCTTTTCACCATGCCGAGGATCGGCAGGCCCACGGCGGCACCGGTGGCGCCAGAACTGGCGCCTGCTACTGCCGCATTGCCGGCAAATTCCCGCCCTTTGCTGTAGCTGCGCTGCAACCTGGACACGCGCTCTTGCTGCTTGCCCAGGGCGGCCAACCGCTCACGCTGGGTCTTTATGGCTTGATTCGCCGCCTCGATATCAGTTTTCAGCCGGCGTTCCGTGCTGCCCAGATCGCGGGTATCAGCCCCGGTGGATTTGACCAGGGGGATCAGGCGCTGCAATTCGGCGCGTTGCTCACCATGCTTGTTCTTGAGCTTTTCCACCGCTGCGGTGGCGTTGACAAAGGTTTTCTGGAAAGCCGCCGAGGGGGCGTCCATGCCTTTGAGTTGCTCGCGGTACAGGCGCAATTTGTCCTGGGCCTTGGCCAGTTCCTCCGAGGTTTGGCGCACGGCCTCGCGTTGGCGGGTGTAGCTGGAAATGTCCGATTGCTGTGCGTTGAGCGCCTTCAACTGGTCGCGTGCTTCCTTGAGCGCACGTGAGGTGGCATTGCTGCCATTGCTGATCCTCTTCAGGGGGGCGGTG
This sequence comes from Pseudomonas sp. Sample_24, assembly GCF_004307605.1. NCBI lineage: Bacteria > Pseudomonadati > Pseudomonadota > Gammaproteobacteria > Pseudomonadales > Pseudomonadaceae > Pseudomonas > Pseudomonas sp. Sample_24. The sequence goes on along the minus strand of NZ_RCNW01000480.1, from coordinate 30,450 downwards.
ACCTTATCGACCGCCGACAGCAGTACTTGGAGCTGCAGCTTGTCAGTCATCTTTCGCCCCGCTTCTTACCCGGGCGCGCTCGCGCCACTCCATTAATTCAGCGAGGGACAGCGGATCCATGGCCGCTGGCCCCCAGTGGAAAATCACAGCGATGTCCGCCATGGCGTCATCTACGCAACGAGGGACGCATCCACCTTCGCCGACTTCGGCAGCAAAAAACCTGTCACCACGGTGGCCATCTGCACCAGGTCGGCCGGGTCCATCTGCCCGAGTTCAAAATCGGTCAACGCAGGGCTGGTGATACGCGGCAGGACTTTGCGCAAGGCGAGGACATCCATCTGCAGCAAGTCCGACAGGCTCACGCCACGCAGCTCGCCCGACATGGGTTTGCGCAACGAGACGGAGGTGATTTCTTCGGTACCGCGCTTGATCGGAGTATCCAGGGTGACGTCTTCAACATTGGGGTTCTTTTGTGGAGCTTTTTCTGGCGTTGGCATGGTGATGTCCTGAGAGTGGGGGAGGGGAGCCGCCTTGGGTGGCACGGCTAGAGGCCGATGGCTTTGCGGTGTTCAGCCAGCATGTCTTTGCCGTTGACGTTGAAAATGAAGTTGAGCAGATCGATTTCGACTTCCACGTTTCCATCGATCGACAGCTTGTAGTAGCTGCAGGTGGTGGTGAACTTGTGCTCGGTGTCCTCACCGGACTCGGCATCTCCCATGTCGATTTCTTCATGGCGACCACGCACAACGACCTCGACGGCCGAAACGTCGCCGGTGTCATCGCGTTGAATGGAGCCAGCCCAACGCAGCATCACGCCACTGGCAGAAACGGCGCCGTATTGACGCAGTGCGGTCAGGTCCCAGCCGCCGAGTGTCCATTCCAGCTGAATGCCGTCGTCGCTGTGGCCGAGGTCGGCCTTGACCGGGCCGTCCATGCCACCACCACGGAACTGTTCGAATTTGCGCCCGAGCTTGGGCAGGGTGACGCTCTTCGACTGGCCGACGTAGCTGACGCCGTCGTTGAAGAGGTTCATGTTCTTGAGCTTTTTTGGCAGGGCCATTGGGGCGCTCTCCTACGGCGCGGCCGAGGCCGCGCGGGTGAATGGGTGATCAGGCGTTGACGCGGCTGGCGAAGTCGACCAGGTAGCGATCGGTGATGCGCTGGCGCAGGTTCAGGTTTTCCAGCGGCGGTACCGGCGTGTAGTCGTAGTCCAGGTACAGCTTGCCGGCCTTCAGGGTGTCCTTGTCATTGGCGGCCTCGTCGTACCAGCACTCGCCGCCAATCAGGTAGCCCAGGCGTACCAGCTCGCGGAACTTCGCATTGATGCCTTCGACGATGTCGCGCACCAGGCTTGCGTGCATGGGCTTGTCCACCGCCCAGAACTGGCCCTCGGCCATGGTGTCGGCGAGTACCTGGGCGGTGCGGGTGTAGTTCTCGAAGGCAAACAGTGGATCGTCGCTGCAGGTGCGCGAGCCCCAGAAACGGAAGCCTTCGCGGCGAATCAAGGTGGTGACGTCAGCTGCGTTGAGCAGGCCGGCGTCGGTGGCTGGGTTCTGCAGATCCCAGTAGATGTCCTTGCTCAGCCCAGACACACCGTTGACCGGCACGTTGGACAGGGTTTTGTGCCAGCCGACCTGCTCGTCAAGCTTGGCGCGCAACCCCAGCGCGCGGGCGATGGACGAGGCGGGGGCATCCGCATTCGTCGTGGTGTCCCAGTTAATGAAGTCCGGCCAGATGGTCATCAGTTCCCGCGCACCGAAGTTCTCGCGGTATGCGATCGCCTCGGAGACGGTCTCGCAGTCCCAGGCATTGGCATAGGCAAAACCTCGGAGCTTCTGCGCGATGCCAACCAGCTCGGTGGTGACGGCCAGTGAGTCCAGACCTGGCACCCCGAGTATGCGCGGACGCACACCGAGTTGGACTTCGGCCGCGAGCAGCGCCTTGAGGCCTTTGTACTGTCCGTTGGCGCTCACACTACCTACGATGTTGGAGGTGGTTTCTGCTTCGGTCGCGCCTTCTTCCACCCGTACCACAACGGTTACCGGGCTGGCCTGGTCGGCGATGGCGTCCAGGCTTTTAGCCAGCGTACCGAGCTCGCCGGCCTTGCCGCTGGCGGTCAGCACGTCGGTGAGCAGAACGGGCTTGTTCAGTGGGAATGCGACCGGGTCCGCGTCGCTTGCTGTGCAGACCATGCCGACTACTGCCGTGGCGATAGTGCGGATGGGGCGGGTGCCTTCGTTGATTTCGACGACTCGGACGCCGTGATGGTAGTCAGTTGCCATGGTGATTCCTGCGCGTTGGTGGCGATGAAACGCAGGGTGACGCGCGCGCGATGCAGCAGCGAGCATCTGGGGTTGTAGGAAGGGCTGGCACAACAAGCACGTGCAGTGCTGAAAGGAAAAGCCCCGCTGACGCGAGGCTGTGTACGGCGATTATTGGGTCTGCTCGGCGATCCAGGCCGGCGGCGACGGGCGTCCTATCTCGGCCGGAAACGCCGCTTGCTCGGGCCAATCGCGCAGTGCCTGCATATAGTCCAGCAAGCCGGCGAACTGCTCCGAGGTAATGGTGGTCGGCCGGTTCAGCTCGCGCTCGTCGCGGTGCCGGTCACGAATCCATTGCACGCGCTGAATTTCGCTGTCGCGCCAGGATCGTTCGAGCACGGCCAGATCCTCGGGCGGTGGGTCGATCAGGATCGGCAACCCGTCAGCATCATGGCTGCGAACCTTGCCGGGCTCGGGATTGGCGAGGACCTCTAGATAGCGACCATCGCTGATTTCCTTCGCATCAGCTGGCATGGTCCTGTGCAGGCCTTCAAGATAGGTCGTTTGCGTGGTCTGACTATAGAATCGTTTCAATACTTAGACTCCAATTCCAATGACGCGGGCCGGCGAATTAATCGAGCCGCCCCAGTTGTACAAGTTCACCGCAACAGGCGACACACCTCCCGCCACAACATTGCCAGCGTTGCCATTCCCAGCGTTACCCAAAGGCGCCGCGAGCGCCCAAATGCAGCCCACCGGGAAGGCCATAGGCCAATAAGCCGCGCCCGTTGCACCTGGTGCGATCGACGCCGAACTGGTCCATTGAATGATTAAGCTACCGAGCCAAGACGGAAACACGACATAACCTGATGCGTTGAAACTCACCGTAAAACCCAAACGCATCTTGTACGGCGTGACCATGACGTCATCACCTGATCCCGCATTGACCTGCGCCAAGGTCGCTACTTTGGCAATGCCCTTGACCACTTCAGTCGCCTGAATAACCAACGCCGCAATTCCAGCAGAGAATTTTTTCGGCGTGACAATAGTGGTGTCATCGGCGCCCGAGTTGGTCTGCGTCTGCGTCGCAATTTTCGCCCAGCCGAATGCGGATTCGGTCGCCTGAACTAACCGCTTGGCGATGGCCTGGAACACGCGCAAGGCGGTCATGGGCTTGGTGTTGTCCTGATCGGCCTGCGCCTCGGCTTCGGCCTGCGTCGGGATGTCGATGCCGTAACCCGTCAGCGTGGTTGGATTGGTGCCGCCAATGACTCGACCGTACTTGTCAACGGTCACGCTGCGGTAGGTGCCGGCGTTGATGCCCGTGCGCCCGCTGACCATTTCAAACAGCAGATCCGAAACGCCCAGGACAATCGGCCCATCCGTTACCAGTTGCCAAACGCTGTCGCCGTTGAGCGTGCCGCGTTCGACATGCACGAACATGCCGGGAGTTACCTCCAGACTGCTGTCGGCATCCGCGCTGCGTGTCCATACCCCCGCTGCTGACACGTTGTACAGACCATTATCTTTGGACGCGACCTGATGCTTTACCAGCACCCGTGAGTCGCCGGTCAACTGCACGGCATCGATGATCTGCAGGCCATTCAATGCCACCGGGCCGGTGGTAGCTGCCAATACCGAATGCTTAAAGTCCTGCTTGTTCAGCTCATCGAGGACTTTTTGATCTACATACGACCGGGTCGCTAGCACCACGCTCGGATCGATCTTGAGTTCGACGGTGCTGCTGTTGCTAACGAGTAGGTTCATGCGTACGACTTGCGTGCGACCAGATCCTTGCGTGAGTAGCGGTTTGAACGACGGCGCGCAGTTGGCGATTGCCACCAGGTCGTTGTCGGCATCGTACAAACCGATCTCGCGGATCCACCAGCCACCGACCTCGGCCGGGATAACTTGCTCGGCAATGATGATGGCGCTATTGGCAGGATCAACCTTGAGCTGATTCAACGGAGCCCGACGCCGTTCATTTATCAGGGCGATTTGAGTGGCGGCCGGGATCGGGTCGGTACCATTGGCATCCCCCACACTCATCTGGGTGATCTTCCAGGGAATGCCCAGGGCATCGGCGTTGGCTTGTTTGGCGGCGCCGACATTGGTCAGGATGGCGAAGAACTGCGAGGTCTGGTCGATCATGGGTAAATTTCCAGAGTGTCGATTGTGTGGTCACGCCCACCACGACCGATAACGCCCGAGACTTCGATGTCTCGCGGCTCCGGTGGGTAAACATCGATTTCGTCGCCTTCATGAAGCGCGGCGGCGACGTGAAAGCCGCCCGAGGTTTCCAAGCTGATGGCCAATCCGGTCAGATGACGTGTCAGGGGTTTGGCGTCTTCGATCAACCAGGTGAGCTCCTGGTACATCTCCTCGGTGATGCCGGTGTCGAGTACCCCGACCTTCAGGGCAAAGGTGCCAGGAACGCCTTCAGGTACCGTCTGCCACCACTCCAGCACCTCGATCAAGTAGCCCAGCGGCTCGACGACGCGTCGCAGGGCGCCGATGGTGCCCTTACGGGAATGGACGTAGTACGAGGTCTTGATGACTCGGCGCTTGGTCGCCTCCGACCAGTTGGAATCCCACCGGTCTACGGAAAACGCCCAGGCGAGGTAGGGCAGTAGGTCGACAGGGCAACGATCGGGATTGACCAGGTCGCGGATCGGAATGGGGACACGCTCGATGCGAGCCAACGCTTGTGCGGCGAGCTGCTCGAGCTGGCTGGCATTGGGTGGCAATAGAGTGCTCACAGTTGCCCCCCGACTATCACTGTCACGCCGGTGCAATACGCCGCTTGGGCGGTGGTAGGGGCCAGGTCAATCCAATCATTGAGCTCTACCTTGCGAACGCCCTCGACGTGCAGGGCGGCATGGATGGCGGACTTCGAGATTTCAACGCCCAGGCGCCGACGCTGCGAAACGAACGCTGCGAGTTTGGTTTCGGCTGCTGCACGAATCGGCTCAGCCTCGGGGCCGGTGGTGGCCAGGTACAACACGGCATCGACCGTGTAGGGCAGGATCTCCGCTGATTGCACGGTGAGACGATCGGCCACCGGACGCCGATCTTCGTCGCTCAGATAGTCAAAAACGATATCCAGCAAATCCTGTGGGGCAGTGCCGTCGCCCAACAGCGCCTGCACGGTGACGACCGCCACGGCAGGGGACGGGCTTTCGGCTGAGGCATCGGCCACACGACCATCGGCGCTGCGCGCGTGCAGGATGTAGCTGTTACGTGGGCCAGCAGTAGAGAGGCCTTCCCAGGCCATTTGTGCGCGCTCGCGCAAGCTTTCATCCGATTCCATCACCGCCGTAACGGGCGGGACTGCTGTGGGATCGGCCGGAATGACAACAAGCCGGTGGACGTTGACGTTGGCGGCCAGTTGCACCAGGTCATTGCCTTTCGCCTTGGCCAGCAAGTTGGCCAGGCACGCCTCATTGACCCGTTGACGCCAAACAGTTTCGCGGTACGCGTTCTCCTGGACCAGTTTGGTCAACGGCTCCGACTCAAGTGCGAGGGTGGCGGCAACTTCAGCCTGCTGCTCGGCGGGCCACAAGCTCACCGTGTAGGCCTTACGCTCGGCAAGGATCTGCTCGTAGTCGATCTGTTCGACCACGTCGGGATCTGGCAGCTGCGCCAGGTTAATCGGCGTGAAAGTCTTCATGCGGTGGCTCCCATCGCCAGCGGTACGCGCAAGTTGAGCGGTTCGTTGGTGTCTACCCGAGTGCCCTCGATGTCGAGAATCGTCTGTCCGGCTTGTTCACCCAGGCTCAGCTGCACACGGCTCAAATGAATCCGCGGCTCCCAGCGCATCAGGGCCATCGCGGTCGCGGCATAGGCCTGCAGGCGCGTGGCGTTATTGGTGGGCCAGTCGATGAGGTCGACCAGCAGGCTGCCGTACTCGCGGCGCATGACACGCGTGCCGATCGGGGTGGTGAGGATGTCGGCAATCGACTGGCTCAACTGGTCGTTGCCGGCGATGACGCGGCCGGTGGCCCGGTTCATTCCGATCATGGTGTCGGCTCCAGGGAGACATCGGTGCCCTTCATGACGCCTTTGGTGCGGTGGTTTACCAGACTGATGTTCTGCGCACCGGCGGTGACGTCTTCAGTTGCGCTGAGCAAGCCCTCGACGGCTACATTTCCGGTGATGTGTACATCGCCGGTGATGTTGACACCGCCTGGGGCGGTCAGATTGGCGGTGCCACCGGCAGGCAGCGTGGCGGTCAATGTGTGGCTCTCGGTGTCGTACTCAACGATGGCGCCATCGCGGTACTTCCGACGTCGGCGGGCGAGGTTGTTGTCCGGCGCCGGGAACTGATCGCTGAAAATGCCGTAAAGGACAAAGCCGGTCGCTGGATTGCCTGAAGGCGAGAGCACCAGGCACTGCTCGCCTTCGCTGGGCGGATCCCACTCGCTGTCGGTACCGGCCCTCGGGGAGAAAAATGGCAGCCAGCCGGTCATCAGTCCGCCAGTTTTCACTCGGCAGCGTGGGGCTTCCGGATCGATGGCGGCGATGGTGCCGGCACGGAGCAGGTTTTCGAGGCGGCGGATTAGATCGGTGAGGTTTTCCATGTCGCCGATGGTGACGCTCGCGCGTGCGAGCCGCACTGGTCGGTTCGTGTAGCGGGGCGTGCTACAGGAACCGGTCAACCAGCGAGATGATCGATTACCGCGTTGCGGATGGTTTCGAGTTCCTGCTCGGTGAATCCGAGCAGCTGACGCGCTTCATATCGGACATCGGCTTGTCCGCGTTCCGGACGGTCTTTCAGGCCGTACTGGTGGACGCGGGCCATGCGGGCCACCCTGCCCAGGAACTCGACCGAGAACCCGACGCCCGAGCTCTGCACCTTGAGGTAACGGGCGGTGCGCAGCTTGGTGAACATTTTCGACTTGATCCGTCCCTGCTTGCCCCGCAGCGTCTGTTTGGGCTTTCGTGGGGCAAACGCGGTGCCGTCCGGATTGCGCTGGGCGGTGATGCGCTGTCGCTGGGTCCGGCGCAGCTCCTGGGCCAAGGAGCCCATAAACTTGCGCCGCTCATTTGAGTCGAGCCGGTTCAACAGAACGGTGGCCCAATCCTCGAGCGCCTGCAGGTCCTGGGTCACGGCTGGCCCCATTGGGCGAGAAATTCGCCATCGGAAGTCGTCACCGTGACGCCGGCAACGGTGAATTGTTCATCGTCAACAAGGGGCTCGGCCGGGTGGTTGACCACCAACTTACCGTCATCCTGCCGCTTGACGATGACTCGCTCGGTGAGGGGCAGTTTGATCGAAAGGTCGACCTTGCTGTTGTCCAGGACATCGGCCTCAAACGCGATCGCATCCTTGCCACGTTCAAGGTTCTCCATCAACTCCCGCTGATTGACCAGCACCCAAGCGAACAGCGGAATGGCGACTGCATCAGGGTGGCCGGCGAAGTCGGTCAGGATCAGATTGAGGGTGTAGGCATATTCAAACGACAAACCCGGGGCAGCGGTGCTGCGCATCGTGCCGTTGTCGATGAACACCAGCAGGCGGTCGGGGTTGTGTCTGAGCTCGGGAATCGAGTCGAGCAGATGTTTGCGCAGGGATTCCGGTTTGTTCATGGCTTGGCGGCCTGCTTGAGTTGATGACGAAAGACCATGTCGACCTGGGCAGCACAATCAGCCCATGCCGCCTCGGCGCGATCCTGATCGGTGAGTAGCCCGCCGTTATGGGTTGGGCTGCTCGCCGGCAGGCTGCACGGCACCACGGCCGGACAGCCACTGACGATAAGCGTCGGCGCCGGTGAGGGCGGGGCGCTCGCGCAGCCGGCGAGCAGCATCAGGCAAAGGCTGGGCAGCCCAATCGCGTAGTTCGGCGTTTTCACGTTTCAGAGCCTCAATGGTGAGTTCGCGTTTTGCCAAACCTTGGCGCAGCTGATCCTGCTGGGTGCGCAGAGTGGTTTGCGCGCTGCGTTCCTGCTCCAGGGTGGACTGCAGAGTCTTGGCGGTTGCTAGGTTGCGGTCGGCGTCTTCGCGGGCAGTTTTGGCGTCTTGCGTTGCCAGTTCCGTGTTCTTGTCGGCAACACTGATGCGCAGCTCTTGGGTCCATATCAGCAAAGCCAAGGCACCGAACAGGGCAGCGCCATAGAGGAACTGGCGCAAAGTACTCACGCGCGGTACCAGCCGAGTTTGTTCATATCACCCACATCCATTTGCTGCACCGGGCCGCGAATGATGATGACTTTGCGGCCTGGCATTTGGACGTAAAGCGCATTGATCAGCAGCTCCATGTCGTGCTGATCGCTGTCCGGTGGCACCACCAGCAGATCGCCGTCCTGGACGTTCAAGCGTTGTATTGCGTCGATATCGATCATGCGGCCTCCGGCATTGGGCAGCTGGAAGCGTGTCGTTGATAGGCGCGCTGCAGCTTGGTGTCGTAGAGATTGCGTTCGTAATCGGGTCCGTTGTAGCCCTTGGCGAACGCCGCCCACTTCTTGGCCTGGAGCGCTTTCACCAGCGCTGGCTCGGCCTCGAGAAAGCGTACGAACGCTTCGAACTGCTCGTTTTCGTCCTTGGCCATGCGGGTGGCGAACTCTTGCACGCTGGCGTAGCCCAATCGCACCGCGTGATACCCCATGATTTGGAAACCGCCCCAGCTGGCCGATTCCAGTGCACAGGTCTCGTCGATCAGCTTGGCATTGGCCAGGCGCTGATGTTCGGCCGTGCCACCGACGTACCCGCCGGCGCGCGGGTTGACCAGGTGGGGTTGGGTGGCCGCGAGCTCGTCGGCATGGGCCTTGAGTGCAGCCGCGTCGTCATCTGGGTGGCGCGGTTTGACGAGCTGCCGGTACATGATGTGCCGCTCGAAGAGGATCTTGGGCTTGCCGTTATCGAGGAAGCCCGAGCCCAGGCTTTCCACTTCGTTCACCGCGAGAATGGCTGCCAGTTCGATGCCGAGCCGCGCAGCAGCGGTTGCCAGCGTGGAGTGGCGCAACAGGCAGGAACAATCGGCACCGGCCAATGCGGCGAGGGTCTTGGGGCCGGCGATCCCGTCTCTGACCAGTCCGATTTTTGATTGATAGTTGCGCACCGCGATTTCGGTGGCGTCGCCGAAATGACCGTCTACATAGAGGTCAGCGCCGGTTTGGTTGAGGCGTTGTTGCAGCACGCGAACATCCTGGCTGCGGTCGCCATGACGAAGGGTTGTCATACCTGCTCCACCTTGCGCTTGAAGAATTGGTTGGCCAGGGCGCGGGTGCCCTCGACGCCCAGCAGTCCGATGACCCCGCCGAAGAATGGCGCCGTCGTCGCCGGGATTCCCAGCAGGGACAAACCGTGACTGCAGGCCAAGGCAAGTGCGCCACACAACGGGGCTTCCAACGCCACGCGACGCAGGGTGCCGCCGCCGTACATGATCCGCAGGGCGGCGATAATGGCGGCGAGTCCACCGGAGTAGATGGCGGGCCAGTTTTGTTCGAGCCAGGCCGCGAGCCAGGCCCATGTATCCGGTTTGTCAGGCATGCGCATAATTCCGCTGTCCGAAGGTGGAGGTAGAAAGCTTTTCGATGCCCAAGTGGTGGGCGGTTTGAGTCAGTCCCATAGGTTCACCATCTGGCGCTGCTCGGCTTGCGGCGCTGCGTCGGGCAGTTGCACCAGGGTGCCGTGTGGCAGAGTCGTTCCGAGGTCGGCCAACCCGGGGTTCGCCTCGAGCACGGCTTCGGTGACACCCGCCGTGCGCCCATAGATCCGCCAGCAAATGGCGTCGACCGTGTCGCCCTGGTTGGCACGCAGGCTGGTCGCCATCACGCGTGTTCCTTGAGTTCCGGGGTGATCGGATCGGCGTACACAAACTCCCCATCAGGCGAAACCAATGCACCAGGTGAAATACCCGTCTCCGGGATGCGGCAAACCGCCAAACCCAGCGGGTGCATGATTTCCCGGTTGATCCGCTCGAGCAGGCCCAGGCGGCTGATTTCGTTCCAGTCGATGCGTTTGCAATCAATCATCAGAGCAACTCCACGGTGGCGCGTGAGATACCGCTCAAATCGCGCATCGCCCAGCGCGCATCGCGGCGGTACTCATCAACGCTGGGGGTGAGTTCGTCGGCATTGCTGCTGCCTTCGTTGGTGCTGTCGTAACTGCGGTACCGCTCGGCCAGCTCAGCACCAGCGGTGCAATAGACGGCCCGCAAGTAAAGGTGCAGTGGACGCGACAGGTTCTGGATCAACGGCCCGGGTACGGCTTCCAGATTGGTGTAACCGAGTGCGTGTTGTGCCGCCTGATAGTCGCTGAGCTCGCGGTTAACGCTGAGGATGGCGTTGACCAGGGCGACCTCGAGGCGCATGGAACTGATGCTGGCGTCGAGACGCAGAGCAGCGCGCACGTTTTCGCCGTCGAGATCGGGCCACCACCCGTCATTGCTGATCGGGTGGGGCTCGGTCGCGCTGGGCGTGGTGCCGGTCGCAATAAAGCCGCTCATGTTCTGGCTCCTGGCCAATCAATGCCTTGAATAGGTCGGCGGTGGTCGGGACTTCACAGCAAGGAAAGGAGAAAACCCGCTGATCCGACCCGAGCCGCCGGGGTTGCGTGGGAACGCTCGGTTAGCTGGCTGGGCCAGCGTGTTTTTTCAGGAGGCGGTCAACGCGCTCCAGATCCTTTTTGCCGCCGCAGGAGGTGTGCAAGGCAATCGCTCGGGTGAGGTTGCCCCGGGCTTCCTTGAGCGTCTCCATTTGCTCGGCGGTCGGGGTTTCATCCGTAACCTGTGCTGCCAACGCTCGGCCGATGGCCAGATGCAGCTTGGCGCGGGCTTCATCCGGCATGTCCCGCTCCCGCGTCAGCTCCTCGGTGTCGAGCAGTGTTTGCAGGTCGAACGCGCCGCCGGCTTTCTGTGCCTTGAGGGCAGCCTCGGCCACCTCTTCGGCAATCAGGCAGCCGGTGCTGCGCGCAAAACGGTCGGGCATGATTAGGTTGTGTTTGAGCACGTAGCCCGCGATCTTTAAGGCATGGGGGAATGCCCCGGCGTCGATCGCCCAGACCATGAGAGTGGTCATCACTTCATCCTGGGCACCGTTGCCGCCGGCCAGGACACCCTCGATGTAGGGCTCGTAAGTCGGCAGCAGCTCGATCTTGAGCGCGGCCTTGCGCTCATTGCCCTCGATGTTTTTCAGGCGCAGCCGGTCCTGCAGTAGCTGGGCCAGTTGAAGCTCGTAGGCCGTGGCACCGGCCATGCTGGTCAAGGGGGAAGCGGCGGCAGCTTCCAGCTCCGCGAGAACGCGGAGCCGGTGACGCTGAGCGAGTGAGAGCGCCATGGCTTATGCCTCTTCGATGTTCTCGACCACGGCACCCAGACCGAAGTCCTCGATGACATAGGCGTCGTTGGAGGATTGGTAGTCCGCGATGCGATCCCACTCCGGCTCGTCCTTGATGTGACGACGGCGAGCGCTGATCTGCCAGTAGATCGACAGGTTCTTCAAGGTGGTGACCATGATCGCCTTGTCCAGGAAGAACGGGGCATCTTCAATCGGCAGGCCACCGAGGCGAGCCTTGGCGATGATCTGCGACGCCGCCAGTTCGTTCTCGTTGTCCGAAGCGCCTTCGATGTTGGCCAGGAACTTGGCGTGCAGCAGGCTGCGATCGACCAGGACAACCAGATCCGGGCGCTTGCGGTGCCATGGGTCCAGCAACTGGATGGCGTCATAGACCAGGCCATCAAGTGTCTTGTAATCGCCGCCGGCGCCGATGGTGACCTTGCCCGCGACCGCGCCTTCGCTCATTACCCGTTCCGGCGCATTGGTGCGGTACTTCTGAATCCAGCCGACGTTGACATCCTGCAGCAGCGGGTTGGTTGCGCGATTGGTGTCGGCGGCGGCACTGGTACCGTTGAAGCCAATCATGATGCGGTCGAGCGATTGCCGTTCGACGATGGCGCCCGACAGGCGTGCCTGGAAGTCCTGAAACTTGGCCCAGGCGTCGAGCAGGGCATACGGGATAGCGGTGTCGAAGTCAGTCTTTTTGCAGCTGTAGGTGTCCTTGTTCAAGGCACTTACATCACGTGGAGTACGGGCCTTCTGGTTGGTGTCGGTACGGCCCGCGATGGAGCTGCCAACACCGAGAACGATGGCTTCGCCGTCTTTTTCGTCCACGCCGATGACGTTGATTTTTTTCAGGAAGTCGCTGGCCTCTTGAATGGCGGTTTCCAGCTTCTGTTGCACCGAAGGGGTGACCGTGAAGGATTCCGCTGCCGAGCTGACGCCGTTGAGCTTGGCGACTTGTTGCAAAAGGCCGGTGTAGGCCTGACGAGTTTCATTACGCATAGGGTTCTCCGAAGAAAGGCTGGGGTCAGAACTGGGTCAGCACCTGGTTTTCGCCACCGGTGACCTGAGGGCGATGCTGTTGGCTGTGATCAGCGGTTTTGCCGAGCTTGGTTTCGAGGTCCGCAAACTTCGTTGCCAGCGCCTCGTGTTTGCCGGTCAGTGCCTGCAGATCGGATTTGGCTTTTTCATTGGCGTCGAGGGTGCTGCCCACGGCGTCAGTGAGCTGGCTGATCAAGGTGCCCAGTTCGGCGAATTGCTCCTGGTCGGCGTCGTCCTTGCCTTTAAGGCGGGCGAACAGACCGTTCATTTTTTCCTTGAGGCCTGCAAACACCTGGGGCTGCTCGCTGACCTCTTCGAACTCCAGCGCGACCTCTTCGGCGGCGGTAAACAGGTTGTCCGAGTGGGTTTTCCGACTGGTGAAGGTGCCATGTTTGGCGCTGAACGAGAGTGCTTCGGTGCCCAGGCTGGCCGGCGTGTCGGTAATTGCCAGACCCACCAGGTAGGCCTTGCCGGTGTCGGCGAACTTGGGTTGAACCTCGATCGAGGTGTAAATCTTTTGGCCTGCTTTGTTCAGCGCGAGCAGCGCGTCGTTGGGCTGAAGTTGAGCGAACAGGGCCAGCTTCTTAACGCCTGCGATGTCGACTTCTTCGGCCTTCAGTGCCAGCACGTCGCCATAGGCGCCGAATTCACCACCAGGCATGTAACCCTTGATGTGCTCGCAGTTCATTCGAGCACCGTAGGTGTTGGGGCTGTAGGTGCTGGCCATATCCTCGATCCAGCTGCGTTCAATGTTGCGCCCATCGGTGGTAGCGCCTTCGACGGCGATGCGAGTCCACTTGGAGCGAAATTTCTTTTTCATGGGAGAGGCCTCAATGCGTTGGCTGCGGTAGCAGGTAGCGTTGGGGCCATGGTCGGCAGCGCGCGCACGGCGGGCAATGATGCTGGCCTGTAGCCGGTAGGCCTACAGGTCTCGGGGTTAGGGGCTTCGCGCGCGTGACGGCAGCATCTGCGTCATGAATGAAGCCACCCACCCACCGATGGATCCACGCCGCCAGGCCAAGTTTTTGTACTGGACGGGTTGGCGCGTCACCGATATTGCCGACTTCCTGAGTGAGAAAGAGAAAACCATCCACTCCTGGAAGGCCCGCGACGATTGGGACCGGGCCGACAACGTCGAGCGCATTGGCGGCGCACTCGAAGCCCGCCTGGTGCAACTGATCCTCAAGGATGGCAAGACCGGCGGTGACTTCAAGGAAATAGACCTGCTGCATCGGCAACTGGAGCGGCAGGCCCGCATTCAGCGATTCCAGGGCGGCGGCACCGAGACCGACCTCAATCCGAAGTTGGCCGCGCGTAACGCTGAGCCCAAGAAACAACCCAAGCGTAACGACTTCTCCGAGGAAGACTTCGAGAAGTTGGAAGAAGCCTTTCGAGATGGTTGCTTCGAGTATCAGCTTGACTGGTACCGGTCGATGAATCAGCGCACCCGAATGTTGCTCAAGAGCCGGCAGATCGGGGCGACCTACTACTTCGCTCGAGAGGCATTGATCGATGCGCTCAAGACCGGGCGTAACCAGATTTTCCTATCCGCCAGCAAGGCGCAGGCCCACCAGTTCAAGAATTACATGCAGGCGTTTGTCAGTGATGTGCTGGGCCGGCAATTGACGGGTGATCCGATCGTGCTGGCCAACGGCGCCGAGCTGCACTTTCTCGGTACCAACTACCGCACAGCCCAAGGCCGATCGGGCAATTTCTACTTCGATGAATTCTTCTGGACCCACAAATTCGAAGAGCTCAACAAAGTCGCCTCGGGCATGGCGCTGCACAAGCACTGGCGCAAGACCTACTTTTCGACCCCGTCGAGCATGGCCCATGAGGCCTACAAGCTGTGGACCGGGGAGCGTTTCAACAAGGGCAAACCGACAGCCCAACACCTCAAGTTGGATGTGAGTCACGACGCCCTGGGGCAGGGCCGGCTGTGCGAGGACCGCATCTGGCGCCAGATCGTGACGATCCTCGATGCCGAGCAACGAGGTTGCGATCTGTTCGACCTGGAAGAGTTGCGCTTCGAGTACAACCCTGAGCAATTCGCCAACTTGCTGATGTGCCAGTTTGTCGACGACGGCGCCTCGATCTTCCCGCTGCAAATGCTTCAGCCCTGCATGGTCGATAGCTGGGTGGAGTGGGGTGAGGATTACAAACCGTTCGCCGCACGTCCCTTCGGTGATCGGCAGGTCTGGGTTGGCTATGACCCAGCCGAAACCGGCGACAGCGCGGGTCTGATCGTAGTAGCTCCGCCGCTGGTACCGGGTGGCAAGTTCCGCGTGCTCGAGCGTCACCAGTTCCGGGGCATGGACTTCGCGGCGCAGGCCGAGGCCATCCGCCAGGTGACCAAGCGCTACTGGGTGACCTACATCGGCGTCGACGTTACTGGTTTGGGCAGCGGCGTGGCCCAGCTGGTGCGCCAGTTCTTCCCGGCCGTCACCACGTTCAGCTACTCGCCCGAAGTGAAAACCCGTCTGGTGCTCAAGGCTTACGACGTGATCAAGAACGGACGCCTGGAGTTCGATGCCGGCTGGACCGACATGGCCTCCAGCCTGATGGCCATCCGCAAAACCATCACCGCCTCCGGGCGGCAGTTCACTTACACGGCCGGTCGTAACGACGAAACCGGTCACGCCGACTTGGCGTGGGCCTTGTTCCACGCCCTGCACAACGAGCCGCTGGAAGGGCAGACAGCTGCCAACACCGGCATCATGGAGATTTGTTGATGACTACCGATCTGGTTGAGGCGCTGCCTGCGCAGAGTCAGGCCCATGCATTCACCTTCGGCGATCCGGTACCGGTGCTCGATGGTCGCGAGATTCTCGATTACCTGGAGTGCTGGTCGAACGGGCGCTGGTACGAACCGCCGCTGTCGCTGGACGGCTTGGCCAAGTCGACCCGGGCCAGCGTGTACCTGCAGTCGGGGCTCAACTTCAAGCGCAATGCCCTGGCTCGGACTTTCATCCCTCACAAGCTGTTGAGCCGCCAGGCATTCGAACAGGTCGCCTTGGATTTCATCTGGTGTGGCAACACCTACCTGGAGAAGCGCGACAACATGCTGCGCCAGGCGCTCGGCTTGTTGCCGGCGATGGCCAAGTTCGTCCGCCGCGGCATCGAGGAGGGGAGTTACTTCCAGGTGCGTGGCTGGCGGGATGAACACGAATTTCGCAAAGACAGCATCTGCCACCTGCGGGAGGCGGACATCAACCAGGAAATATATGGATTGCCTGAGTGGCTGTCGGCGCTGCAGAGCGCGCTGCTGAACGAGGCGGCGACCTTGTTCCGGCGCAAGTATTACCAGAACGGCAGTCATGCCGGCTTCATCCTCTACATGACCGATGCCGCGCAGAACGAAGATTTCGTCACGGATCTGCGCAGCGCCATGAAGAGCAGCAAAGGCCCGGGCAACTTCCGCAACCTGTTCATGTATGCACCTGGTGGGAAGAAAGACGGCATCCAACTGATCCCGATCAGCGAAGTCGCGGCCAAGGATGACTTTGGCTCGATCAAAAATATCAGTCGCGACGATCTGCTCGCAGCCTTGCGTATTTATCCGCAACTGATGGGCATCGTGCCGCAGAACTCGGGGGGCTTTGGTTCGATGCGCGAGGCCGCTCAGGTGTGGGGGCTGAATGAACTGGAGCCGCTGCAGGCGCGCCTGCTGCAAATCAACGAATGGCTGGGCGAGGAGGTTATTCGCTTCAAGCCGTTTGAGCTTGGAGAGGGGAAGTAAATCCCGCGCAGTGAATAAACGAGGCGACGAGCCGGTGCGTCAACACCAGCTCGACGTCGTACCACTCGAGCATTCCGAGTGATCCAACCCAAGGCCTCGCCCCACTGCGCAGGGGGGCGGAAGCCTAAGCGAATCCAATAGCAGAGACAAGGATCACTTATGTCTACACCGATTTTCCCTTGGATGGGCGGAAAGCGCCGCATGGCCAAACACATCCTGCCTGAGTTTCCAGAGCACGAATGCTATGTCGAGCCGTTCTGCGGAGGTGCGGCACTGTTCTTTATGAAAGAGCAAAGCCATGTGGAGGTTATCAACGACTTCGATGGTGAGGTGGTCAACCTGTATCGGGTGGTGGCGCATCACCTGGAGGAGCTGGTCCGGCAGTTTCGCTGGTCACTGGTCAGCCGCAAGATGTTTGAGTGGACCAACATGCAGATCCCGGAAACGCTGACTGATATCCAGCGGGCTGCGCGGTTCTTCTACCTTCAGCAGCAATGCTTTGGCGCCAAGCCAACGGGTCGCACCTTCGGTACCGCGACCACTTCACCGCCCAGGCTGAATCTGTTGCGCATTGAGGAAAAGCTCAGCGAGGCGCACCTGCGATTGGCTCGGACAACCATCGAACACCTGGACTGGAAGGAATGCATCCGCCGGTACGATCGGCCGCACACGTTGTTCTACCTCGATCCGCCTTACTTCGAGACTGCGGGGTACGCACCAGGTGCATTCAACTTCGAGCAGTACCAGGTGATGGCCGAGCTGGCGGCATCGATCAAGGGCCACATGGTCATCTCAATCAACGACCACCCACAGATTCGCGAGGTGTTCTCGGGGCTTCGACTGAAGGAAGTGCCGTTTCGGCATATGGTGGGGGGGCAGGGCGGTAAGCAGGCCAACGAGTTGATCTATTTCAACTGGTGAGTAAGCCGCCCGGTAGGCGTTTCAACAGATAACTGGAGCATGAAAAGCCGCCTTACTAAAGGCGGTTTTTTGTGTCTTTTGTCCCGTCCTGAGTGCCTCAGCCAATCATTGCTCCAGCACCACCA
Source organism: Pseudomonas sp. Sample_24 (assembly GCF_004307605.1). Classification (NCBI taxonomy): domain Bacteria; kingdom Pseudomonadati; phylum Pseudomonadota; class Gammaproteobacteria; order Pseudomonadales; family Pseudomonadaceae; genus Pseudomonas; species Pseudomonas sp. Sample_24. The sequence continues at coordinate 13,085 of NZ_RCNW01000480.1, read as the reverse complement.
GCCGCGCCGTCGCTGCGTGCTCAAATTCCAGATACAAACCTTCCAAGCTCGCCGCATTCAGCGCCTTGACCGTCTCAATCCCCAGGGCGAAGCCCTCGGCGCGGTCCGCCGCGCGGTGGCAATCGGCCGCTGTGCGCGCCTGGGCAATGTTGCCCAGCAGTTTCAGCGCCATGGCGTGGATCGCTTGCGGCAAGTTCAGCGCCGCGAAAGGGTCGTGCTCGTCGCCGCTCATGGCCGCGCCTTCGACAGCCACGGCCATATCTCACCAGGGCGTGAACGCACAAAGCGCACAGGTAAACTTTTAAGGTCACCGAGGGCGGTGTGATCACTGGCTCGTTTCAATGCTTTCGACTCCAGACTCTGTACAGAACCAAGGCAGCCATCAGTGCCGCACAACCATAACCTAGGGTAGCCGGCTCAAAGTCGTAGCCACCCCAGGCTTCAGCAATTAAGAACATGCCAAAGCCAACTAGGACGATGGTAAAGAGAGGGAGCAACCAGGCGGACATAGAGATTCCTTTTCTTTCCGAGTGAGTGGCGGTCAGTGCGCAAAAACAATGCTAGAGATGATGGTAGATCAGTCCTGGGCGGCTTGTATCCGAAGCAACAAAGCCCCCACACCGGGGCACAGATGTGTGGGCCTGTTGAACATAAACGGCGTTTTTCGTAACGCGACGGTTACGCGCGCGGCCGCTTCCAGCTTTTTATCAGAACACCCGACGAACGGTAGTGAATTCCGGCTGATTCAAAATCTCGCCAAGCTAAATACAAGACATACGAGAGAATTTACCGATGTCTTTAAACCTCAACCTAAACAATTTGCTCCTGATCGTTAGCATCTTCGTCACTCTGCACGGCCCCATTCCATCAGCGCCGCCGGCCCCAAATCCCGTGGTGGCCCTGCCACTACTGATTTGCCCCCGGTGATGCCGGGGGGCGTCTTTTTCTTCACTGGGTGCCTATTCGACTTCTGCTGGAATCACACTACCTAAGCAGCTCTTCCTTTCCAGCTCATCTAAATGGGCTATCACTTCCTTCATATCCTTATCTCGATCCCATTCACCTGGAAGAGGTTCGTCAGCAGGTAGCCCTGCATGTGAGCGAAGTTTTTTCGCTACGTCAGATGCCTGCAACCCTAATACGGCGTACCCCCTTCTCCTTGACCAGAAAAACTCCGGGTGATCCGGCGGATCGTAATTGAAGTCCTGAATTCCTCGAAGCTTTCCAAGAAGCTGGTCCTGTTGATCGGGAATTCGAAGAATCGAATACATCAAATCTTTGGGTAACAGTCTCCAATCAACGTCAAGTTCTAATGGACGAAAAATAGGGTCTGAAGTCGTGGTTTGGCAGTAACCATCTTGGCCCGCTGGTTGACCATGCCAGGTGCCATCATCTTTGCAACAGTCGAAGCATTCACTTGCGAATCGATCCAAGTGCGAAACAACGATAATCCCTAAATACGTCGTGGACTGGTTAACCGTCTTACGTTTGACCCACCATTCTTTAATCAAGACGAAGGAGTTGCCGAGCAAAACGCCGCTGATACCTGCCACAGCCGAAATGATTGCTGAAACGTTCCCAGGATCCATGAGTGCCTCTGCGTGATTTGAGCGTAGTAAACACCAATTGTAGGTACAGCGATCAACGAGGTGCGGGCTTTCTGGTACCGGACCCACCAAGTGGTGTTTTGACTTGGCGCGCGCCGTCGTCCCCCCGCCACGCCTGCGGGCTAAATAGGGCGCTTTTTCTGCACGCCCTGCAGGTGCTGTGACGCGGGCCTGGCTGGGCTTGCTCTGGCATTGATAAGGGTGAAAAAGCCTGCGAATCCCTGCGAGGGTAGGCTGTTTTGAGGGCGTTGCTGGAGCGAGGTCACAGGGCGATTCAGAGAGGTCACTCGGGAAAAGGGTTAGTTTTTGAAAATGGGGGTAGAGGTGATTTGCAGGCCCCGTGTTTACTGGGGTTGAGGCCTAACTTTGAGAGGTTAGTTTTGGTTAGGTTTGAGGTTATTAAATCGTAATGTACTGATTTATAAGGATTTTATTGATTGGGTTATTAACAGTTATAAAGGTTAGGAAATTACCTCTCATAACCCTAAAGCTAACCAAGGGCGCCGACCGCAAAGCCGCGTAGCACAAGGCTTTCAGACCGATTAGCAAAAAACTAACCTTTCTAACCTCTTTCCGGTGGGTCAACATCAAAATGAGAAAAAGACTCAAACGGGGAGGTTTTCTTCTTCCTCGCCTTCTACCGGCAGTTCCTCGTTGTGCTCGATCGCTTGAATTCGCTCAATCAGCCATGCACACGAGGCGGACATAGATAAGGCTTCGTCCTCTTCCAATTGTAGTTCCTGGATATGCGCCGCCTCGTTACGAATCTTCATCAATCTCTTGAACGTCGAGGCTGTCAATTCGTCGATATGGCCTTTTTCGCGAAGCAACCACAATTTGTGTATGGGGCTGTCGTACTTAGGCTCGAACCGCCAACCAAGTTTATCTATGGCTGAATCAAGGGCTGACTCAACCTCAGACCAGGAATACAAAATGGCCGCTCGGGGCGCGATTGCTGCTAATTGGACCGTGGCAGCACTTACTACTGGGGGAGTTGCCCCACTTGAAACACTGGTGTCGGTTGTTAGATCCGCTTGGACAGCCTTGAGCTGTTCTTCAAGATCAATCTGTAAATCTCCGTACTTCAGCGTGCGGATTTTTGGCAGGAGAGCAAGTAGTGGTCGTTTGACCGAGAGAACAACGGCTACTGCGGCGATTGGCCATGCCAGCGAGGAGGTGATAGCCGCTACAAACTGCATCCAATCCATGATCACACTCCTAAAGCGGACTCTTTGTTACGTGGCTTTTTACGTATTGCAGATAAACAAAAGGCCCGCATAACTGCGAGCCTTGATTTTTTATGGCGCGGGCTCTAGGTATCGACCCCGGGGCTTATTGATTACAAATCAGTGGCTTGCCTGGACATCCAAACAGCCAAACGGCCCCCAAAACGGCCCCCAACTGATTGCAGAAGTGTTCATGCACCGCTGGAAGCCTTGAAAATAGTGGAGCGGGTGAAGGGAATCGAACCCTCGTTATCAGCTTGGGAAGCTGGAGTAATGCCATTATACGACACCCGCTCAGAGCGGTGACTTTGTACCAGATGTGCGTGTGGAAATGAAGTTTTTCTTTGCGCGATACGGCTTTAGCGCAGGTGAAACACTACAAGGACCTGAGACGGTCATTCGCGGGCAAGCCTCGTTCCTGCGGAACCGGGCTTGCTCGCGATGACGCTGTTTCAGATGGCCAATGCATGGTGGTCCTGGACGTAGTGGTAACGCGGTCGGCTTTCGTGCTGCGCCGGCTTCAGGAACCCAATCAGTGCGTTGCGGCTGTCTCGGCAGGCAGCTTTGTGTTCCATGTCGAGAAAGTGGCCGGTGGCCTCAAGGGTGGTGAAGGTGGCGTGTTGCACGTGGTTGGCGAACAACCGGGCGCCATCGGCGGCGGTGTATTCGTCCCATTCGCCATTCATGAACAGCACCGGCACATTGATTTTCTCTGCCGCTTTGAAAAAGCACTGGCGGTCGCTGTGCAACAGATCGCTGATGTGGAAATGCATCTGCCCGTATTCGTGATCGGCCAGGCTGCTGACGTGCCGGTAGTTGAAGCGCTTGAACAACGTCGGCAGGTGTTTGCCAATGGTGCTGTTGACCAGGTTGCCGACCCGGTCGCCATCACGGCTGCCGAGGTAGTCCACACCGCGCTCGAGATAGTCGAGCATGTGCGCGTTGATCTCCGGCGAGAACGAGCTGATCACGGCTTTTTCGATGCGCCGTGGTCGTTGGGCGAGGGCGACGAGGGTCGCGGCGCCACCCCAGGAAAACGACAGCACGTGTTCGGCGGCGAAGTGGTCGATCAGCTCCAGAAGGATCTGCCCTTCGACTTCCTTGGTCAGCAATTTCTCATGCAGGTTGTGGGCTTTTGATTTGCCCGCGTAGGGCTGGTCGTAGCAGACCACATTGAATTGCGGATGGAGGTTTTTCACGGTTTGTGCAAACGACGCAGTCGTGGCCATCGAGCCGTTGACCAAGATAATGGTCTTCTCTGCGGCGTCTGCGCGATAGAACTCCGTGTAAACCCGATACTGACCCTGTATATCCAGCACAGCGATTTCTGGCCTCATGTCATAAGACTCCTGGCAAGCGGGTATGCGCGCAAAAGAGATTGCACGAGCTTTGTGACAGGTAGGCATATGCCTTGGAATTTGGAGGCCCATGTCGATCCAGTGCAGTCCGGTCGACGGGTATTGTTATTGGCGGGCAGTCTGCCGGGTGAGGCCGGAACCCAAGGGTCCCTACCGGCAAAAAGTTTCTTAGAAGTATGTTGTGACTCGTCGGTCACAATTCGGGCCGACGTCCTGATTCAAGCAGGGGTCACATCTTTGCGCAAGTGCCGCTGGTAAATTGTTCGACAACTTCTGCTGAGCGGTAGGCTGCTTAGATCGATTGGATCTCTTCGGCGCTTAAAGCGCGGTATTCGCCCGGTTTTAGCGAGGTGTCGAGTGCCAGCGGGCCCATGCGCTCGCGGTGCAGGCGCAGCACTTTGTTGTTGAAGTGGCCGAACATACGCTTGACCTGGTGATAGCGGCCTTCGACGATGCTCAAGCGTGCGCACTTTGGTGCGAGCAGCTCCAGTTCGGCGGGTTGGGTGGTGAGGTTTTCGAAGGCGAAGTACAGGCCTTCGTGGAATTTGATTGCGTATTCGGGGCCGATGTCCTGTTCGGTTTCAACGAAATAGACCTTCGGCAGTTTGGTCTGCGGTTGGGTCAGGCGTCGTGACCAGCTGCCGTCGTTGGTGATCAGCATCAGGCCGGTGGTGTTGTAGTCCAGGCGCCCGGCAATGTGCAGCTCGTCTTTGTCCGGCTCGTGGATCAGGTCGAGAACGGTCGGGTGTTGCGAGTCGCGGGTGGCGCTGACGCAACCGGCAGGCTTGTGCAGCATGAAGTGACGCAACGGTTTACCGGCTTGCAGTACGTCATTGTCGACTTCAACGCGGCTGAATTCACGGACCTCACTGTGTGGATCGCTGACGACTTTTCCGTCGACCCGCACGCGTTTTTCCACCAGCAACAGGCGCACTTGCTTACGGTTGAAGCACGACAGGTTGCTGAGGAAACGGTCGACGCGCATGGTTGAATATCGGCGATAAAAGGGCCGCGCATCTTACTCGATCGGTCGAGCCGCTGCTTGCAACTGCAACTGCGCCTCGACCTCAGCGCAGCGCGGGCACAGACATGAAGCGTTGCGCAGTTCGGCCGGCAGTGCCTGGAGCACCGCCGGGTCGATGTTGACGCCATAACACCAACACGCCCGATCGGCAGTTCGCGGATCGGCCAGGGTGCAGTCGTTGGGGGCGCCGCAAGCGGGGCACAGATCAGGCTGGTTCATAACGGGGGTGAGGCTTTTCCACGCAGGTTCGATTGCGGCCACTTTGTTTGGCCCGATACATCGCATGATCGGCCCGCGACAGCAGGGTGTGCAAGGTGTCGTTGGCTTGCAGGGTAGTCAGGCCGATGCTGACTGTCAGATGCAGCACGTTGCCGTTGTAGGCATAACGTTGCTGTTCCACGTGCCGGCGAATTTTCTCGGCGATTTTCAGACCCGTCTCAGCGTCGGTGTCCTTGAGCATCACGATGAATTCTTCACCGCCCCAGCGGCAGACAATGTCGGAATGCCGCAGACAGCTTTCCAGATCCCGCGCAAAGCCGATCAGCACCTGATCGCCGGCAAGGTGGCCGTAGGTGTCGTTCAGTGCCTTGAAGTGGTCCAGATCCAGCAGCAACGTCGTCAGCGGCTTCGGTTCGCGCTGAGCTTCGTGCATCGCTTGTGCAGCCAGCAGATCGAAGCCTCGGCGATTGGGCAACTCGGTCAGGCTGTCGAGGGTGGCCTGGGCCTGGATTCGGCTCTGATAGCGCTTGATCACCCGGTTGAGCAGGGTCAGCACGCTCAGGGTGACCACCAGGCAAATCAGCAGGTTGAGGTACAGCGAGCGACGGATGTCACTGAGGTCACCGTCTTCGAGTTTGTCGACGAACAGATACCAGTTCAGCTCCGGGATGAACCGCACGTTGAGGAAATGGCCCTGGCCCTGGCCGGAATATTCGTAGCTGCCGCTGTGGGGCTTGGGCAACTGGCTGACCAGGTTTTTCATGCTTTCAAGTTCGCCCAGAGGCTGCCCGGCCTGGGCGCCTTGCGGACCCCCTTCGGCACCGGTGAGTACCAGCCGCCCAAAGGTGTCGACGAAGTACACACTGCGCTGATAATGCTGTTGGTACTTGTCGATCAGTTTTATCACTGCATCGACCGTGAGCCCGACACCGGCGGCACCGATGAAACGGTTGTTGTAGTCGTAGACTTTGTAGTTGATGAAGACGGTCAGGTTGTCCTTGTTGGCGAGGTCCGGGTCGACGTTGATCTCGTAGGGATCCTTCATGTCACGCACCCGAAAATACCAGGCATCTCGCGGTTCGGTGGCCTTGACCTGCTTGAGCACTCCTTTGGCGTGGTAGTAAGTCAGGCTGGTGTTGGAGACGAAAAACGCGGTGTAGGCGCCGTAGTGGGTCATGACCTCGTTGAGATAACGGGTCATTTGATCGGTGTCTTTTTCACCGTTGACCACCCAGTCGCGCATGAAGGTGTCACGGGACATCATCGAGGAAATCAGGATCGGTCTGACAAGGTCTTTCTGGATTTCCGAGTACACCGTATCGGAAGTCAGCGGCAGTTCGGTGTTGACGATGTTGTCGCGGATTGATGCCCGCGAGGCGTAGTAACTGAGGAATGACGTGGCCAGGAAACCTGCGCCCAGCAACCCGATCAGCGTGAGTATCAACCAGCGTTGAGAATACAGCGGCGAGCGGAGCGGCATGGCAATTCCATTGTCAGTAATCCGATGGCAGACATTCTAAGGGCTGTTGCCGAAAATAACTGCTCCATGTACGCCGCGAATGGTCGTTCCCACACAGTTGGAGGGTTTGATCGTTCCCACGCTCCGCGTCCCTTCGCCCCGGTGTCGCGGAGCGTCACAGGAGCGTTCCCACGCAGAGCGTGGGAACGATCAGTCAGGCGAGGGTTTTCAGGTAGGCACGCCAGCCACCCAGGTGGCTGATATTCACCGCCCCTTCCAGTCCATACGATTCGCAGATAAACCCGCTCTCCCAACGCCCGTCTGCCAGCTGCACCTTGCCCAATCCCAGCGGCGCGGGAATCCCGATCAGGAATGAGCCGAGTTCACTGCTCGGCAATTCCCACACTTCGACGGCGATGGCCACGCCACCTTCCTTCACCCGAACCATGCCCGGACGAAACGGCGGGCCACCGGCCAGGGCGTAGAGTTGATAGTCGGGTGAGCTGGTTGTCGTTTCCACCCATCGAGCGCCGCGCTGCTTGAGCTGCCAGTTCAGCGCCAGCCCGTCCAGGTGTGCGCCGCAGACCACCAGCCGCGCACGATCATTGCGCGCCACGGATGTCGGAGCAGGGGCAGACAAACCCTGCTGGCGCTGCAAACCAGCGGCCACGCTCAACAGGTATTGATCGGTAAACGCCCGACCAAACAGTGTCACACCCCAAGGCAAACCGTTGCCCATGAAAGCGCTGGGCACGGCCACAGCGGCGTAGTCCAACAGGTTCATGAAATTGGTGTAGTAGCCCAATTCGGAATTACGCTGGACTGGTTCGGCGGCGAGCTCTGCCAGTGTGACCGGGCGGCCGATGGTTGGCGTGATCACGCAGTCGAGATTCTCCAGCGCCTTGTCGCACAGGGCTTTCAACGCTTGCAGACGGTATTGGGCGCGGAAGGTTTGCACGCCACTGACAGCCGGGGCCTTGGCCAGCACGGCGCGGATCACCGGCAACACGGCCTCGGGATTTTGCGCCATCAACTCGCCGGCCACGCTGTAGCGCTCAGCCACCCAGGGGCCTTCATACAACAGGCGCGCGGCTTCAAGAAAGGGCGACAGGTCGAGCTCAACGGCTTCACCGCCCAATGCCTTGAGCTGATCGATGGCCTCGGCGAACAGCACCGGCCCCTCGGTGCAGCCGAAGAACTCCAGGTCTTGCGCCCGCGGCACACCAAAGCGGAACGGACGCACGACACCAAACGCCGAGCCGTCATTCCACAGTGGGTTGCTGCGGCTGTACTCATCCCTTGGGTCGAGTCGGGCGGTCAATGCCAGCAACTGACTGGCTTCGCGGGCGGTCGCGGTAAACGTGGTCACGCAGTCCAGCGTACGACAGGCCGGCACTACCCCGGCGGTGGAGATCAGGCCCTTGGTGGCTTTCATCCCGACCAGATTGTTCAGCGCCGCCGGGACGCGTCCGGAGCCTGCGGTGTCGGTGCCCAAGGCAAAACTCGCGACACCGAGCGCTACTGCCAACGAAGAACCGGCACTGGAACCGCCCGACGGATATTCCGGCAACACGCTGTTCGGGCACGCGCCATAGGGCGAACGACTGCCGTTGAGGCCGGTAGCGAATTGATCGAGATTGGTCTTGCCCAGCGGCACCGCGCCCAGCGCCAGCAGTTGTTCGACGATAGTGGCCGAACGTTGCGGTACGTAGGCAAAGGCCGGGCAAGCCGCCGTGGTCGGAACGCCCGCCAGATCAATATTGTCTTTGATCGCGAACGGCACGCCGTACAGCGGCAGGCTGTCGATTTCTCGACCGTCGAGCGCGGCTAGATAGGGTTCCAGTTCTTCGACACTCAGCAAGTGGATGAAGAGGTGGTAGTCCGGGTTCAGCGCTGCGGCTTTGTCCCGCAGGCTCAGCAGCAATTGCCGAGGTGTGGTGCTGCCGTCGCGGTAGGCGTTGCGCAGGGCGTCGAGTTGCAGATTGATGTTCATGGTGTGCGTCCTTTTCAAAATGGGTTCAGTCGAGTGCCAGGACCACGACGCGCTGTCCGGCGCGCACCGCCGAACCCGGTTGCACGCGGATCTCGCGCACCACGCCGGCCATCGGGGCGAGCAGGGGGATTTCCATCTTCATCGACTCCAGAATCACCAGCACATCGCCGGCTGCGACACGGCTGCCGGTTTCCACCTGAACCTGCCAGAGGTTGCCCGCGATGTGGCTGTCGACGCTCAGTTGGCCATCGTCCAGCGGTGCGTCTTCGACCACTTGCGGGGCCAGTTCCTCGCTATCGAAATGCGCCTGGCCGCTGGCGATCCAGCGCTCGCGTTCGGCATTGAAGGCGGCTTGTTGCTGGTCGCGAAAAGCATTGATGGTCTCGGCTTCCTGTGCCAGAAACGCCTGGTAATCCGCCAGGTTCAGCTGGCTGTGTTCGATGTTCAGATCGAAGCGCCCGAGAGGGAAATCCCGGCGAATGCGCAGCAATTCATCGGCGCTGACCGGGTAGAAACGGATCTGGTCGAAGAAGCGCAGCAGCCACGGTTTGCCGTCGAACGCGGCGACCTCGCGGTAGCGGTTCCACATCTGCAACGTGCGCCCGACGAACTGATAACCACCGGGGCCTTCCATGCCGTAAACGCACATGTAGGCGCCGCCGATACCCACCGAGTTCTCCGCGGTCCAGGTACGGGCCGGGTTGTACTTGGTGGTGACCAGGCGATGGCGCGGATCGAGCGGGGTGGCGACCGGTGCGCCGAGGTAAACGTCGCCCAGGCCCATCACCAGATAGCTGGCGTCGAACACCGTGCGTTGCACTTCATCGAGGTTCGGCAGGTCGTTGATACGGCGGATGAACTCCAGATTGCTCGGGCACCACGGCGCGTCCTTGCGCACGGTGGTCATGTACTTCTCGATCGCCAACTGGCACGCCGGGTCGTCCCAGGACAGCGGCAGATGGACGATGCGCGACGGCACTTGCAGGTCCTTGGCGGCGCACACCGCGTCCCATTCACCGGCGACGATGCCGAGCAGGTCGGACAGCGGCAGTTGTTCGGGTTGATAGTGGATTTGCAGGGAACGGATGCCGGGTGTCAGGTCGATCACACCGTGCAAGTCTTGGCTTTCCAGCGCCTGCATCAAGGCGTGGGCGCGGAAACGCAGGACGAGGTCGAGTTCGGGGGCGCCGATCTCAAGCAGCAAATGCGTGTCGCCCGACAAACGCGCGACCAGTCGGGTATCGTCCTGGCCAAGATCCAACACCACTGGCGACACAAGACCCTGTGGGAGCACTTGGCCTGTGGCGAGCGAGCAAGCTCCCTCGCCACAAAGGCTTTGTGTTGCCAATTGACGGGCGGTCTTGAGGTCGACGGGTAGAAACTGCACCTTGTCCCCAGCCTTCAATTGCCCCAACTGCCAAAGATCGGCCTCGATCACCGTCACCGGGCAAACAAACCCACCGAGGCTCGGGCCATCCGGGCCGAGGATCACCGGCATGTCCCCGGTGAAGTCCACCGCACCGATGGCGTAGGGATTGTCGTGAATGTTCGACGGGTGCAGACCCGCCTCGCCACCGTCGGCACGCACCCATTGTGGCTTCGGCCCGATCAGGCGCACGCCGGTGCGGCTGGAATTGAAATGCACTTCCCACTGCGTAGCGAAGAAGGTCTCGATGTAGTTCTCGGTGAAATATTCCGGGGCTCCGTGGGGGCCGTAGATCACACGGATCTGTCGCACGGCTGGCAACGCGGTGACGAGTTCCTCAGTCAGTTGGCGACCGACGCTGAGGTCGCTCAGCGCCGGAACATGCAACACGTCACCGGCCCGCAGGGCACGACCGCCATGGCCGCCGAACTGGCCGAGGGTGAAGGTGCTTTTGCTGCCCAGATAATCCGGCACTTGCAGGCCGCCGCGCAGGCACAGGTAGCTGCGGGCACCGGCGCCGGCGATGGTGCCGAGACTCAAAGTCGCCCCTGCGGGGATCAGCAACGCCGTGTTCATCGGCACGCTTTCGCCGTTCAACGTCAATGGAATCACAGCCCCGGTCACGGCGATCACGGCTGCGCAGTTGAAGCGCAGCAACGGCCCGCTCATGGTGATTTCCAGTGCCGCCGCGCCTTCGTCGTTGCCCAGCAAGCGGTTGCCCAGACGCAATGCACGACTGTCCATCGGTCCCGACGGCGGTACGCCGACAGCCCAGTAGCCGAGGCGGCCGGGATAGTCCTGGACACTGGTCTGGGTGCCGGCGCTGATGACTTCGAAAGTGTTGGCCTGATACACCAGGCCTTCCAGGCAACGGGTCCATGGCTGGCCGCTGGCGAAGGGGGTATCGAGCAGAATCTGCCGCAGATAATCGCGGTTGGTCTCCACGCCATACAGTTGGCTTTCGCCGAGGGCTTGATGCAAATCGGCACGGGCTTCTTCGCGAGTCGGCGCCCAACTGATGACCTTGGCGATCATCGGGTCGAAGTAGGGCGGGATCTCGCACCCGGCCTCGACCCACGTGTCGATGCGCAGTTGTATGCCGTTGGCCGAAGGGAAATCCACCGCAGTGAGCAAGCCCGGGCTCGGCTGGAAATCCCGTCCCGGATCTTCCGCATACAGCCGCGCCTGGATCGCGTGACCCTCAGGTTTCAAGCCGTGCATCAGCTCGCTCAACGGCGGTAAATCACCGGCCGCCAGTTGCACCATCCAGCGCACCAGATCGACGCCCCACACCTGTTCAGTGACGCCGTGCTCTACCTGCAAGCGAGTATTCACTTCCAGGAAATAGAAGCGTTGGGCGTCGCTGTCGAAGACGAATTCCACGGTGCCGGCGCTGCGGTAACTCACTGCTTTGGCCAGTTTGATCGCGGCGGCACAGAGTTCATCGGCCATGCCGTCCGGCAGGTTCGGTGCCGGGGTTTCTTCGAGGACTTTCTGGTTGCGCCGCTGTACCGAGCAGTCACGTACACCGAGGGCGATCACTTCACCACAACCATCGCCGAACACTTGCACTTCCAAGTGGCGGGCACGCTGGATGTACTTCTCGATGAACACACCGGCATCGCTGAAATTGTTCTGCCCCAGGCGTTTGACCGCTTCGAAGGACTCGCTCAACTCGGCTGCACTGCGACACACCCGCATGCCGATGCCGCCACCGCCGGCGGTGCTTTTGAGCATCACCGGGTAGCCGACCTGTTCACCGGCGAGCAGGGCGGCGTCGAGGCTGTCGAGCAGTTCGGTGCCTTCGAGCATCGGCACGCCGTGTTGTCTGGCCAGTGCACGGGCGGTGTGCTTGAGGCCGAACACCCGCAGTTGCTCTGGCGTCGGGCCGATGAAGGCGATGTCGGCGGCTGCGCAGGCTTCGGCGAACGCAGCGTTTTCCGACAGAAAGCCATAGCCGGGATGGATCGCCGTGGCGCCCGTGGATTTGGCGATGGCGAGGATTTTGTCGACCGCCAGATACGTGCCGGCGGCGGCACCTTCGCCGAGGCTGTGGGCCTCATCGGCTTGCAGGATGTGCAGGCTGGCGGCATCGGCTTCGGAGTACACGGCAACGCCCTGGACGTGCAGTTCGCGCAGGGTACGCAGGATGCGGCAGGCAATGGCGCCACGGTTGGCGATCAGGACTTTTTCGAACATGGCATAACCCCTGAAGGGGATGCGGGCCGTCCCGCAGTTTTTCGATAAGCGCCGAGGTCGTCCCCAGCGGCAGAATCAATTCTCTTCAGACCACCACCGACTCCTGTGGGAGCTGGCTTGCCAGCGATAGCGATGGGTCAGTCGCCATCAATGTGCAGTGTGTTGGCCTCATCGCGGGCAAGCCCGCTCCCACAGGGTTAGCGGTGGTCTGGAGATTTCAGGCACTGCCCGGAACGGGCCTGGCACAGGGCAAACAACCAACGGCGCAACCGCGAAAATTTCAGTTCCATACCAGCAGCTCCGCAGGGGTCGGGTTGTAGGCGTTGCACGGGTTGTTCAGTTGCGGGCAGTTGGAGATCAGCACGATCACGTCCATCTCGGCACGCAGATCGACGTATTTGCCTGGTGCGGAAATCCCGTCTTCGAAGGTCAGCCCGCCGTCGGCGGTGACCGGTACATTCATGAAGAAATTGATGTTCGGCCCGATGTCGCCCTTGCCCAGTCGTCCGTCGTGGACGCAGGCGCGCAGGTAGTTGTCGCGGCAGCTGTGCATGTAGCGTTTTTCCAGGGCGTA
>NZ_RCNW01000194.1:0-8735 GCF_004307605.1 Pseudomonas sp. Sample_24 | reverse complement strand
TACGAGCGCGAAAACCTGCTGCCGGAACCGGCCCGCAGCGACGGCAACTACCGCGTCTACACTCAGGCCCACGCCGAACGCCTGACCTTCATCCGCAATTGCCGCACCCTCGACATGACCCTCGAAGAGATCCGCAGCCTGCTGGCCTTTCGTGACAGTCCGCAGGACCAGTGCGAAAGCGTCAACGCGCTGATCGACGAGCATATCCACCACGTGAAGGCACGGATCGACGGTTTGCTGGCGTTGCAGGCGCAACTGCTCGACCTGCGTCAACGTTGTGGCGAAGGGCCGGAGGTCGATCAATGCGGGATCTTGCAGCGATTGGAAGTCAGTGGCGGGGTCGTGGCGACGGAAGTGGAACACTCCCACGTGGGCCGCAGTCACGGCCATTGAGCCCCGCTGATCGTTCCCACGCTCTGCGTGGGAATGCCGCCATGGACGCTCCGCGTCCACTGTGACGCAGAGCGTCACGGGATGCGTTCCCACGCAGAGCGTGGGAACAATCAACGACGATCAAGCCGTGCCTGAATCAGACCGCCATCGGCGCGGTCATTGGCGCGTGGTGCTCGTAGCCTTCCAGCGAAAAATCGCTCGGTTCCACCAGCTCCAGCCACTGCGGCTGATACACACCGGTCTTGGCAAATTCCGGCACACGATCACTGATCACCAGTTTCGGCATCGGGAACGGCTCGCGCTTGAGCTGTTCGTTGAGCATGTCCAGGTGATTTTCGTAGACGTGGGCGTCGCCGATGAAATAGGTGAACCAGCGCGGCGTGTAACCGGTCAGGCGACCGATCAGGCTCAGCAGCGCGGCGCCTTCGGTGAGGTTGAACGGCGTGCCCAGGCCCAGGTCGTTGGAGCGGATGTAGAGGGTCAGAGAAATCTCTTTGGTCTCGACATTCGGGTGGAACTGGTAAAGCAGGTGGCACGGCGGCAACGCCATTTCATCCAGCTGGGCGCAATTCCAGCCGTGGAACAGAATCCGGCGGCTGCCCGGGTCCTTGATGATGGTGTCGATGCACTGACGAACCTGATCGATGGCTTTGTACAGCACCACGTAGGCCTGGCCATTCTCTTCACCTTCGGCGATCTGGCGGTAACCCTGGCTCAGGGTCTGCTCGATCGCGGCAGGATTGCTGAGCGGGATCTGCTTGTACGCCGGCCATTTACGCCATTGCACGCCATAAATTTCACCAAGATCGTCTTCACCCTGGCGGAACGGGTTGGCCAGCCACTGGGCGTTTTCGTTGGCATTCTGATCCCAGACCTTGCAGCCCAGGGCACGGAATTCAGCGGCGTTGTTCACCCCGCGCAGAAAACCGCACATCTCGCCAATGGCGGACTTGAATGCCATCTTGCGCGTGGTGATCGCCGGGAAGCCTTCCTGCAAGTCATAACGCAGCATGGCACCTGGAAAACTGATGGTGTTCACGCCGGTACGGTTGGCCTGTTTGGTGCCGTTCTTGATGACGTGGGCGACCAGTTCGAGATATTGCTTCATGAATTACCTGTGTCCTTGAAGCCGGGGCCGAAGCCCCGGCATTCGAATTTATACCGCTGCTGCTGGTGTCGCCGGGGCGCGGTGATACGCCAGCCAGATCAGGAACAGCCCGCCGAGGATCATCGGCACGCACAGCACCTGCCCCATGGTCAGCCAGTTCCAGGCCAGATAGCCCAGTTGCGCGTCCGGCACGCGGACGAATTCGACGATGAAACGGAAGATCCCGTAGAACAGCGCGAACATGCCCGATACCGCCATGGTCGGCCGCGGCTTGCGCGAGAACAGCCACAGGATCAGGAACAGTGCCACGCCTTCGAGTGCGAACTGGTACAGCTGCGACGGGTGGCGCGCCAGTTGCGCCGGGTCGGTCGGGAAGACCATGGCCCACGGAACGTCGGTCGCCTTGCCCCACAACTCGGCGTTGATGAAGTTGCCGATGCGTCCGGCACCCAGGCCAATCGGCACCATCGGCGCAACGAAGTCCATCAACTGGAAGAACGACTTGTTGTTCTTTTTACCGAACCACAACGCCGCCAGCATCACGCCGATGAAACCACCGTGGAACGACATGCCGCCCTTCCACACTTCGAAGATCAGCGTCGGGTTGGCCAGATAGGCGCCCAGATCGTAGAACAGCACATAACCCAGGCGCCCGCCGACAATCACCCCCATCGACATCCAGAACACCATGTCGGAGAGTTTTTCCTTGGTCCAGGTCGGGTCGAAGCGGTTCAACCGGCGCGACGCCAGCCACCAGGCGCCACCGATGCCGATCAGGTACATCAGACCGTACCAATGAATTTTCAGCGGACCGATGGCCAGGGCCACCGGGTCGATCTGCGGGTAAGGCAGCATTGCGACTCCTCATGAGTTCAAATCAATTCCCGGGCGACGCTGCCACCTCAGGATTAAGCCAGGATTGTGCCGGGCGTCAGAGCAGGAAACTCAAACCAACGCAGAACAGCAAAGCGGCAAACAGTCTTTTCAGCAACTTCGGCGACAGCCTGTGGGCCAGTCGCGCGCCGAGACGGGCGAAGACCATGCTGGTCAGGGCAATGCCCAGCAGCGCCGGTAAATAAATAAAACCCAGACTATGAGCCGGTAACAGCGGATCGTGCCAGCCCAGAATCATGAAACTTAATGCACTTGCCAAAGCGATTGGCAGGCCACAGGCCGACGACGTGGCAACGGCTTGCTGCATCGGCACGCTGCGCCAGGTCAAAAACGGCACGGTCAATGAGCCGCCGCCAATGCCGAAAATCGCCGAGGCCCAACCGATCACGCTACCGGCCACGGTCAGACCGAGTTTACCCGGCACCGTGCGGCTGGCCTTGGGTTTGACGTCCAGCGCCAGTTGCGCGGCAATCACCAGGGCAAAAACACCGATGATTTTTTGCAGGTTGGGTCCGGAGATCGCTTCGGCGGTCAGCGCGCCGAAACCGGCGCCGATCAGGATGCCGACGGTCATCCAGACGAAAATTGGCCAGCGCACGGCCCCGCGGCGGTGATGCTCACGCACCGCATTCACCGAGGTGAAGATGATCGTCGCCAGCGAAGTCCCCACGGCGAGGTGGGTCAGAATCGATGCGTCGAATCCCTGCAAGGTAAAACTGAACACCAGCACCGGGACAATGATGATGCCGCCGCCCACGCCGAACAATCCGGCCAACACCCCGGCACAGGCGCCGAGCGCCAGATAGAGCAGAAATTCCATGTCGCTTCCCCACCCAACCCCAAAACCGGAGCGGCATGGTAACGGATGCATGGCATCGGGCTCCACTGGATGGCGATGGATACCCGCACGTCGACTGCGTAGAGTGGGCAAAAAACACACAAGGATCACCTTATGTGCCTGATTGTTTTTGCCTGGCGGCCGGACCATGCCCAGCCGCTGATCGTGGCGGCCAACCGCGACGAATTCTACGCCCGTCCCAGCCTGCCGCTGGCGCAATGGCCTGAAGCGCCCCATGTCTACGCCGGCCGCGACCTGGAGGCTGGCGGCACGTGGCTCGGTGTTGGCGCCAACGGCCGCTTTGCGGCGCTGACCAATATTCGCGATCCGCATCGGCCACCGGGGCGCAAATCCCGGGGCGAGTTGGTGGCGGGATTTCTCAGCGGTGACGTTTCGATTGATGACTATTTGACCGACGTTGTCGCACGTTCGCCGGAATATGGCGGGTTCAACCTGCTGGTCGGCAACAAAAATGAACTGTGGCACTTCAATGCCCGGGCAACGGAAGCCGTGATGCTGCCGCCTGGGGTTTATGGCCTGTCGAATGCCGGGCTGGATACGCCGTGGCCGAAATTGCTTCGGGCCAAGGCAGCGCTGAGTCAAGTGCTGGACGAGCCACAACCGGAGGCACTGCTGGCGCTATTGAGCGATGCGCAGACCGCTCCGTTTAACGAATTGCCGGATACTGGGGTCGGATTGGCGACCGAGACGTTGTTGTCGAGTGTATTTATTGCCAGCCAGAGTTATGGAACACGGGCGAGTACGGCGCTGATCGTGCAGGCGGATGGGTCGCGGCATATGGTCGAAAGGAGTTTCGGGCCATTTGGCGGGCATCTGGGGGAGGTAGAGGTCAGGGTTTGAAGCTCGGGCGATTAATTGCAGCGAGGGAGCTTGCTCCCGCTGGAGTGCGAAGCGCTCCCGATCCGGCCAATGCGTTCTTTCAGAAAAATCGCATCGGCCGGATTACGACTGCTTCGCAGCCGAACGGGAGCAAGCTCCCTCGCCACAGGCCATCAGCCTTTTACAGGGCTTTGACCGCCGCAGGATTGATCATCCGCGCCAACCCGAGGTTCTTCAGCGCCAGTTGCAATGAGCTGTGGATAACTTGCGGGTTATCGATGGTCATCAATTCGGCGAGCAATTCCTTGGCCTTGCTCAGGTTGATCTGACGCAGCATCCACTTCACCTTCGGCAGGTTGGTGGCGTTCATCGACAGGCTGTCGAAACCCATCGCCATCAACAGCACCGCCGCCGCCGGATCACCGGCCATCTCGCCGCAGATACTCACCGGCTTCCCTTCGGCATGGGCGTCACGCACCACGTTTTGCAGGGCTTGCAGCACGGCCGGGTGCAAGTAGTCGTAGAGATCGGCGACCCGCGGGTTGTTGCGGTCCACGGCCAACAGGTACTGAGTCAGGTCGTTGGAACCGACCGACAGAAAGTCCACCTGCCGCGCCAATTCCCGGGTCTGGTACACCGCCGCCGGAATTTCAATCATCACCCCCACCGGCGGCATCGGCACGTCGGTGCCTTCGTCGCGCACTTCACCCCAGGCCCGGTGGATCAGGTGCAGGGCTTCTTCGAGTTCGTGGGTACCGGAGATCATCGGCAGCAGAATGCGCAGGTTGTTCAAGCCTTCACTGGCCTTGAGCATGGCGCGGGTCTGCACCAGGAAGATTTCCGGGTGATCGAGGGTGACGCGAATTCCGCGCCAGCCGAGGAACGGGTTGTCTTCCTTGATCGGGAAGTACGACAGCGCCTTGTCACCGCCAATGTCCAGGCTGCGCATGGTCACCGGTTGCGGATGGAACGCGGCGAGTTGCTCGCGATAGATCGCCAGTTGTTCCTTTTCGCTGGGGAAGCGCTGGTTGATCATGAACGGCACTTCGGTGCGGTACAAGCCAACGCCTTCGGCACCGCGTTTCTGTGCGCGCGCCACGTCCGCCAACAGGCCGGTGTTGACCCACAACGGCATGCGATGACCATCGACCGTGACGCACGGCAAATCACGCAATGCATCGAGGCCCAGGGCCAGCTGTTTCTCTTCCTCCACCACTTCGGCGAACTGCTTGCGCAGCACGTCGCTGGGGTTGGTGTAGACCTCGCCGCGGTGACCGTCGACGATCATGCCGATGCCGTCGACCTTGGAATACGGCAGGTCGACCAGGCCCATCACCGTCGGAATGCCCATGGCCCGAGCAAGAATCGCGACGTGGGAGTTGCCCGAACCGAGTACCGATACCAGACCCACCAATTTG
This sequence comes from Pseudomonas sp. Sample_24, assembly GCF_004307605.1. Lineage (NCBI taxonomy): Bacteria > Pseudomonadati > Pseudomonadota > Gammaproteobacteria > Pseudomonadales > Pseudomonadaceae > Pseudomonas > Pseudomonas sp. Sample_24. The sequence continues at coordinate 3,244 of NZ_RCNW01000194.1, read as the reverse complement.
TCTTCAGGCACCTCGCCGAGCATTGCCGGCGTCAGTTCCTCGCTGACCAGAATGGTGTTGTCGGGGTAGACCAGGGTTTGCTGGCGCTCTTCCTGCAAATAGGCGAGCAGGCGGCGACCAAGGTCCTTGACGTCCGATGCGCGCTCACGCAGGTAGGCATCGTCCATCAGTTCGAAGCGGTTGACGTGATCGGTGACCACCTGACGCAAGGCGCCCTGGGCCCACTGACCGGTCTTGATCACCGTGGTGACTTCGCTGCCCAGCGCGGCATCGTCGAGCATCATCAGGTAGACGTCGAACAACGCTCGCTCTTCCGGGCGCAACTGCGTGGCCAGCTTGGCCGACAAGGCGCGCATGTCGGCGCGCACGCCTTCGATGGCGGTCTTGAACAGCCCGAGTTCAGCTTCGATATCGGTGATGGTCTTGTCGGGCACCACGTCCAGGTCGGCCGGTGGCAACATGACCACCGCCGTACCGACCGCCGCCCCCGGCGAACCCGGGACGCCGACGAACTTGGCTTCCTGGATGCCCTTGCCCTGACGGCCCAGGCCACGGATCGAACCGGTCGCCTCGGCGTGAGCGATAACGCCGGCAAGCTGCGCGCTCATGGTCACGAGGAAGGCTTCTTCACCTTCGTCGAACTGGCGGCGTTCTTTTTGCTGGATGACCAACACGCCGACGACACGGCGGTGGTGAATGATCGGCGCCCCGAGGAACGAGGCGTAGCGCTCTTCACCGGTCTCGGCGAAGTAGCGGTAGCGCGGGTGATCCGCGGCATTTTCGAGGTTCAGGGGTTCTTCACGCGTGCCGACCAGGCCGACCAGACCTTCATTGGGCGCCATGCTGACTTTGCCGATCGAGCGCTTGTTCAAGCCCTCGGTGGCCATCAGCACGAAACGGTTGGTCTCTGGATCAAGCAGGTAGACCGAGCAGACCTGGCTGCCCATGGCCTCTTTGACGCGCAACACAATAATCCCCAACGCCGCCTTGAGATCCTTGGCGGAGTTAACTTCCTGGACGATCTTGCGCAGCGTATTGAGCATGGCTCGGGGTCGAACTCCGTCGTCAGTCGCGCGATAAAAGGCGCGGGGCAAGCTCTTTGAGAGCGCGTCGGTACACCTCGCGCTTGAATGTCACCACCTGGCCCAACGGATACCAATAGCTGACCCAACGCCAGCCATCGAACTCCGGTTTACCGGTCAAATCCATCCGCACCCGCTGCTCGTTGGAGATCAGGCGCAGGAGAAACCACTTCTGTTTCTGGCCGATGCACAGCGGCTGGCTGTGCGTCCTGACCAGACGTTGCGGCAAACGATAGCGCAACCAGCCCCGGGTGCAGGCGAGTATTTCAACATCTTCGCGCTCCAGCCCCACTTCTTCGTTCAGCTCGCGGTACAAGGCGTCTTCCGGCGTCTCCTGGGGGTTGATCCCGCCTTGAGGAAACTGCCAGGCATCTTGATTGATTCGGCGAGCCCATAGCACCTGGCCGGCATCATTCGTCAGAATGATCCCGACATTAGGACGGAAACCATCGGGGTCGATCACGGCAACAACCTCGCAAACGCATGTCGCCGCATTGTTCCACAAAGGTTGTGAAGGCAGCAACGCGCCGGCCTACCTTATGTGCACTCTTGTGAAAAGTACGTATTCTGGTGACCTTTCTACAGACTTTTCAGCGAGTAACTGCAATGCGGCTGGCTTTATTCGACTTGGACAACACGCTTCTGGGCGGCGACAGCGACCACGCCTGGGGCGATTACCTGTGTGAGCGAGGCTTCCTCGACCCCATCGCCTACAAGGCTCGAAACGACGAGTTCTATCAGGATTACCTGGCCGGCAAGCTGGACAACGATGCGTACCTGAACTTTTGCCTGGAGATTCTCGGCCGCACGGAAATGGACGTGCTTGCCCTTTGGCACAGCGACTACATGCGCGACTGCATCGAGCCGCTGATGCTGCCCAAGGCTATCGAGCTGCTTGCAAAACACCGCGCCGCCGGCGACAAGCTGGTGATCATCACCGCCACCAACCGCTTCGTCACAGGGCCTATCGCCGAGCGTCTTGGCGTCGAAACCCTGATCGCCACCGAATGCGAAATGCTTGATGGTCGCTACACCGGGCGCAGCACCGATGTGCCGTGCTTTCGCGAAGGCAAGGTGACGCGGTTGAATCGTTGGCTGGAAGAGACTGGGCATTCGTTGGAGGACAGCTATTTCTACAGCGACTCGATGAATGATTTGGCGCTGCTGGAGCAAGTGGCCAACCCGATCGCTGTCGATCCGGACCCGAATTTGCGCGCTGAAGCCGAGAAGCGTGGCTGGCCGGTGATTACGCTGCGCGACTGATATCGCCATCGCTGGCAAGCCAGCTCCCACAGGTTTTTCGGGTGTTCACACAATTGGTGCTCACTGAAAATCCTTGTGGGAGCTGGCTTGCCAGCGATTGGGCCAACGCAGTTTCATTGATTAAACCGGCTTGGCGCCCATCAATCCGGCAATGGCGATAAAGCAGACAAAGCTGAACAACGCCAGGGCAAAGGTGAATCTGCCCACTCCACCCGGCGCCTTGCGCAGCTTGTTCAGCCGCACCAGCAGCCAGAACCACGCCAGCGCCGCTAAGGTATACAGCACACTCGACACCAGCAGCCAGGTCTGCCCCAGCGGCCAGCCCACCAGGTGCACCATCCACCAGCCGGTAAACGGCATGCTCAGCAATGCCAGCCCCATCAGCAGCCAGATAAACACTCGCGGCCTTTGCAGAGTGCGGCTGCCCGCCGTCGCATCGCCATTACGTCGAGTACGCCAGACCCAGATCCCCAGGCCCAACGCACTCAGCAGCAGCACGAGCGTTGCCACCGTGTGCGCCATTTTCAGCGCCGTTAATGTTTCCATGGTTCGATGTCCTTATGCATTGCCCATCAGCGTAGCCGTTCAGCCAAGAAACAGCTGATAGGCCGGGTTGTCGCTTTCATCCCAGTATGGGTAACCGATTTCTTCCAGCGCCGCCGGCACCAGGTGACGCTCATCGTGAGGCACTTGCAGGCCCGCGACCACACGGCCATCCGCCGCGCCATGGTTGCGGTAATGGAACATCGAGATATTCCAGCGCCCGCCGAGTTTGTTGAGGAAGTTGAACAAGGCACCCGGACGCTCCGGGAATTCGAAGCGCAGGATCACTTCGTCAACCACATGCGCCGCGCGGCCACCGACCATGTGCCGGATGTGCAATTTGGCCAGTTCGTTGT
>NZ_RCNW01000292.1:0-1351 GCF_004307605.1 Pseudomonas sp. Sample_24 | reverse complement strand
TCCATGCTGAGGGCACGAATGGCGTTGGCACGCTCACGACGGCTAGGCATCGCTGTTCTCCTGCGGGTTCTGAAACGAGAGTGATAAAAATGAAACGGAAAAAAGGCGAGCATTTTCCCTCACCCGGACGCCTCGGGGCAATGACAGATAGTCATCTGGGGGCGTTTTTCCAATCGATATCGACGGATTCGGTGGGTGAAACCTTTCCGCCATTCGTTTGTTGACTGACGCTAACGTTAAGAAGTGCCATCTATCGTGCAATATCAAAACTTTTTGATATTGCCCTTGCGGTGCTTCCTGTGCGTGACTAGACTGCCGGCCTTATGAATCTACGCATGCCTTCCATTCGCCACGACGATTGCGATGAACTGGCGGCCCTGTGCAAGGCCGGCGGCGATCCTCTGCGGCTGAATGTTTTACGTGCATTGGCCAACGATTCTTTTGGCGTGCTGGAACTGGCGCAAATCTTCGGCATTGGCCAGTCGGGCATGAGTCACCACCTCAAGGTATTGGCCCAGGCCGACCTGGTGGCAACCCGCCGCGAAGGCAACGCGATCTTCTACCGTCGCGCCCTGCCCCACAGCGACTTGCTGGGCGGCAAATTGCACGCAGCCTTGCTCGAAGAAGTGGATGACTTGAGCTTGCCGGTCGAAGTGCAGGCACGGATCGCCCAGGTCCACGGGCAACGTGCCGCGGCCAGCCAGGATTTTTTCTCGCGGGTCGCGGAGAAATTTCGCGCCCAGCAAGACTTGATCGCCGGCCTGCCGCAATACCGCGATAGCGTGGTGGCGCTGCTCGACAAGCTGGGTTTCAGTGAAGGCAGTACAGCCATCGAAGTCGGCCCGGGCGACGGTTCATTTCTACCGGAACTGGCGGGGCGCTTCTCTCAGGTCACCGCTGTGGATAACAGCCCGGCGATGCTTGAGCTGGCGCGCCAGGTCTGTGAGCGCGAAACGCTGACCAACGTCAGCCTGCAACTGGCCGATGCCTTGAACGGCGTCAGCCTCAAGGCTGATTGCGTTGTATTGAACATGGTGCTGCACCATTTCGCCGCACCGGCCGATGCGCTCAAGCACATGGCCAATCTGCTGCAACCAGGCGGCAGCCTGTTAGTGACCGAGTTATGTAGCCACAACCAGAGTTGGGCCAAGGAGGCCTGCGGTGATCTCTGGCTGGGGTTTGAACAGGATGATCTGGCCCGTTGGGCCACCGCTGCGGGACTCGTTCCCGGGGAAAGCCTGTACATAGGCTTACGTAATGGTTTCCAGATTCAGGTCCGACACTTTCAACGGCCGCCTGGCGACACTCACCATCGGTAAACTCAGGAAAACATCGAGATGAGCGAATACTC
>NZ_RCNW01000307.1:0-8924 GCF_004307605.1 Pseudomonas sp. Sample_24 | reverse complement strand
GGTTGATCGAGGTTCGGCTGCTCGCCCTTGCGGATCGACTTCACCGCGCGTTCGAGCATTTCCATGTACAGCGTGAAACCGACTGCCTGGATCTGCCCGCTTTGTCCGTCGCCGAGCAGTTCGCCGGCGCCTCGGATCTCCAGGTCGTTGGTGGCGAGCACGAAGCCCGCGCCGAGGTCTTGGGTGTTGGCGATCGCTTCCAGGCGCTTTTCCGCGTCCGCGGTGATTTGCTGGCGCGGCGGCGTCAGCAGGTAGGCGTACGCCTGGTGGTGACTGCGACCGACCCGGCCGCGCAACTGGTGCAGCTGGGCCAGGCCGAACTTGTCGGCACGCTCGATGATGATGGTGTTGGCGCTCGGCACGTCGATGCCGGTCTCGATGATGGTCGAGGCGATCAGCACGTTGAAGCGCTTGTGGTAGAAGTCGCTCATCACCTGTTCGAGTTCGCGTTCGCGCATCTGCCCGTGACCGATGCCGATCCTTGCTTCCGGCACCAGCTCAGCCAGTTCGGCGGCGCATTTTTCAATGGTTTTCACGTCGTTGTGCAGGTAATAGACCTGGCCGCCACGCAGCAGCTCACGCAGCAGGGCTTCTTTGACCGTGCTCTTGTTCTGCTCCATGACAAACGTGCGCACCGACAGGCGTCGGGCCGGTGGCGTGGCAATGATCGACAGGTCGCGCATGCCCGATACCGCCATGTTCAGCGTGCGCGGAATCGGCGTGGCGGTCAGCGTGAGAATGTCGACTTCGCTGCGCAGGGCCTTGAGCTGTTCTTTCTGGCGCACACCGAATCGGTGTTCCTCGTCGATGATCACCAGCCCCAGGTTTTTGATTTTTACATCGTCGGACAGCAGCTTGTGTGTGCCGATGACGATGTCGATCTTGCCTTCGGCGAGATCCGCCACTGCCGCGTTCACTTCCTTGGCCGACTTGAAGCGGCTCATGACTTCCACGGTCACCGGCCAGTCGGCGAAGCGGTCGCGGAAGCTGTTGTAATGCTGTTGGGCGAGCAGGGTGGTCGGCACCAGAATCGCTACCTGGCGACCGCCATGCACGGCGATGAACGCGGCGCGCATCGCCACTTCGGTCTTGCCGAAACCCACGTCACCGCAGACCAGTCGGTCCATCGGTTTTGGCGCGAGCATGTCTTCGCGCACGGCTTCGATGGTGGTTTGCTGGTCGGGGGTTTCTTCGAAAGGGAAACCGGCGCTGAAGGTGGCGTAATCGGCTTTCGGGTCAGCAAAGGCATAGCCTTCGCGGGCGGCACGGCGGGCATAGATGTCGAGCAGCTCGGCTGCGACATCGCGTACTTGCTCGGCAGCCTTGCGCTTGGCTTTCTGCCAGGTCTCGGAGCCGAGGCGATGCAGTGGGGCGAGAGCGTCGTCGCTGCCGGTGTAGCGGGCGATCAAGTGCAGGTTGGCCACCGGCACGTAGAGCTTGGCGCCCTCGGCGTACTCCAGAGCGAGGAATTCGGCGGCCTGGCTGTCGATTTCCAGTGTCGCGAGGCCGAGATAGCGCCCGACGCCGTGGTCAATATGCACCACGGGTGCGCCTTCACGCAGCTCGGTGAGGTTCTTGATGACGGCGTCGTTGTTGGCGTCGGCGCGCTTTTCGCGGCGCCGACGCTGCATCACGCGCTGACCGAACAGCGGGCTTTCGGCCACAAGCGCCAAGGCTGGATCGTCCAGCAACAAACCTTCATCCAGCGGTGCGATGGTGATCGCCAGGCGTTCTTTACCGGCGACGAAGTCCGGCCAGCTGTCGACGGTTTTTGGTCGCAGCTTCAGACGCTCAAGCAGTTCCAGCAGCACTTCGCGACGGCCGGCGGATTCCGCGGTAAACAGCACGCGGCCCGGGAACTGATCGAGGAAGCCCGCCAGTGCCGCCAGCGGTTGGGTAGCCTTGGCTTCGATCGCCAGGTTCGGCAACTCCCGGGCGGGAAAGCGTTCGCGGCCAGCGCCGCTTTCTACATCCTGTTGACTGGCCACTACGCGCGGCCAGTTTTTCAGGCGTGCGAAGCAATCTTCAACCGGCAGGAACAGTTCAGCGGGCGGTAATAAAGGACGGGACGGGTCGACGCGGCGTTCTTCATAGCGATTGCGTACGTCGTTCCAGAAGTTCTCCGCGGCTTGTTCGATGCCGGGCAGCGAGAACACTTGCGTGTCCTGGGGAAGGTAATCGAACAGGGTCGAGGTTTCTTCAAAAAACAGTGGCAGGTAATACTCGATACCGGCGGGAGTGATACCGCTGCTCAGGTCCTGGAAGATCGGGCAACGCCGGAAATCGACATCGAAGCGTTCGCGAAAGCGCGCCTTGAAGCGAGTGACCGCTTCTTTTTGCAGCGGGAATTCCTTGGCCGGCAGCAGCTTGACCGAATCGACCTTGTCGATGGAGCGTTGGTTCTCCGGGTCAAAGGTGCGCAGGGTTTCGATTTCATCGTCGAACAGGTCGATGCGATACGGCAGTTTGCTGCCCATCGGGAACAAATCGATCAGCGAACCGCGCACGGTGAATTCGCCGTGTTCGTACACCGTATCGACATAGCGATAACCGCTGGCTTCAAGTCGGGTGCGCATTTGCTCGACGTCGAGCTTTTGCCCGACATCCAGCACCAGGCTGCTGCCCAGCAGGAAGGTGGTCGGCGCCAGGCGATGCAGGGCCGTGGTGATCGGCACCACCAGCACGCCATGGCTCAATTCCGGAAGCCGGTACAGGCTGGCGATGCGCTGGGAAATGATGTCCTGGTGCGGCGAGAACAGATCGTAGGGCAACGTTTCCCAATCGGGGAAATGCAGCACAGGTAAATCCGGGGCGAAGAACCCCAGCTCCTGTTCCAGTCGTTCGGCACTTTGGCTGTCGGCTGTAAGCAGCAGGGTGAAGCGCTTGGCAGCGCTGGCGGCCTCGGCAATGGCCAGGCTCAGGGCGGCACCGGGCAGGTTGCCCCAGTGCTGTTTACCTGCCGCGGCAGGGAGAAGCGGTAGACGCAGAACGGGCACGGAAGGTTGAGCTCCAAGCGTTGCGACAAAGTCGGTAATTGTAGCGGCCCGGAGTGCCGCCTGTCAGTTGCAGACTGTGTCTATTACGCAGGTTTGGTGAAATGTAGTGGTAAAGACAAAATACCGTGGTTTTTTAACGGAAAAATCCAATTATGTAGTGGTAAAACGTCAGGGTGTTACGGAGGGTTACGGACAAGGTAACGATGTCTCCAAAAAATTGACTCTTCTGAAGGCCCCGGTTTTACTGGGCTTTAGCGCTGCGCAATTTTTTTGAACAGGAAAATGTTACGGGTCGCACGACAGGCGCGCATTGCTACACGCGTCACTCGGCGGCATAATGTAGCCCCTTTTTTCTGCCCCTACATGTGGAAGGTTCCCGTGACTCAGAAGCCCGACCAGTGTCTTGGTGAATGGATCGACCGTGAAGCACTCGCAGAAGCGATGATTCCGCTTATCGGTCAGCTCTACCGCAATAACAACGTGGTGAGCTCGATCTATGGCCGCAGCCTGATCAATCGTTCAGTCATTGCGATTCTCAAAGCTCACCGCTTTGCTCGTCACCGTCAGTCCGACGATTCCGAGCTGTCCGTCCACGAAACATTCCCGCTGATCAAAGCGATGAGCGAGCTCAAGCTCGGCGCCGCTTCGGTTGACCTGGGCAAGCTGGCGGCCAAATTCAAGGCCGAAGGCAAAGACCGTACTGCCGAGCAGTTCGTTCGTGAAGAACTGGCTGACGTGGTTGGCCAGCAGAACGCTTCCGCCCGCAAAGGCACTGACGTTGTCCTGTACGGCTTCGGTCGTATCGGCCGTCTGCTGGCGCGCATCCTGATCGAGAAAACCGGTGGTGGCGACGGCCTGCGCCTGCGCGCCATCGTTGTCCGCAAGGGCGCCGAGAACGATCTGGTCAAGCGTGCCAGTCTGCTGCGTCGTGACTCGGTTCATGGCCCGTTCGATGGCACCATCACCATTGATGAAGCCAACAACACCATCACCGCCAACGGCAACCTGATCCAGGTTATCTACGCCAAGAGCCCGGCCGAAGTCGACTACACCCAGTACGGCATCGAAAACGCGCTGATCGTCGACAACACCGGTGTATGGCGTGACGCCGATGGCCTGGGCCAGCACCTGGCCTGCCCGGGCGCTGCCCGCGTGATCCTCACCGCACCTGGCAAGGGCGCGCTGAAGAACATCGTGCACGGCATCAACCATGGCGACATCACCCCTGATGACAAGATCATCTCGGCGGCTTCCTGCACCACCAACGCCATCGTGCCGGTGCTCAAGGCAGTCAACGACAAGTTTGGCATCGTCAATGGCCACGTCGAAACCGTTCACTCGTTCACCAACGACCAGAACCTGATCGACAACTTCCACAAGGGCAGCCGTCGTGGCCGCGCCGCGCCGCTGAACATGGTTATCACCGAGACCGGTGCTGCCACAGCGGCTGCCAAGGCATTGCCAGTGTTGAAGGGCAAGCTGACCGGTAACGCGATTCGCGTTCCTACGCCAAACGTGTCGATGGCGATCCTGAACCTGAATCTGGAAAAAGCCACCACGCGCGAAGAGATCAACGAATACCTGCGCCAGATGGCCATGCATTCGGATCTGCACAAGCAGATCGACTACGTCAGCTCTCAGGAAGTGGTTTCCACCGACTTCGTTGGCTCTCGCCACGCAGGCGTTGTGGACGCTGAAGCGACCATCACCCAAGACAACCGCGTTGTACTGTACGTTTGGTACGACAACGAATTCGGTTACAGCTGCCAGGTGGTTCGCGTGATGGAAGACATGGCCGGTGTAAACCCGCCAGCATTCCCGCGCTAAGCTTTAGCTGCAGATGAAAACGCCCCGACTTTGGTCGGGGCGTTTTTGTTTGTGCAGTGTCTGGAAGGGTAGGCAGGGCAGCCCTTGCAGGGACATGCATAATGATGGGCTCTGGCGCGGTGTCAGGGGATGTCTTCGGGAGCGTCGGGCTTGTTGAAAAGTTGGCATTGGGTTCATCTGCTGTTGTTCGGGGCATTAGCGGGCTGCAGCAATGGCGACGCCATGCAAAGCTTTGGCGGCCAGACCATGGGCAGCACGTATTCGATCAAATACGTTCGTCACGTCGGTATTCCCGCTCTGGCAGAGGTGCGGGTCGAAGTCGAAAAGATCCTGGCCGAAGTGGACCGGCAAATGTCGACCTACCGCAGCGACTCCGATATCGAACGCTTCAACCGGTTGCCCGTCGACAGTTGTCAGAAAATGCCCGCGCCGGTTCTCGAATTGGTTCGCGTCGGCGAGCAGCTGTCAGAGCAAAGTGAAGGTTCGTTCGATTTGACCGTGGAGCCGCTGCTCAATCTCTGGGGCTTCGGCCCTCAGGCTCGCGAGGAAAAAGTTCCAACCGCCCAAGCGCTTGCCGAAGTGCGGCAGCGCGTGGGATATGCCCATCTGCGTATCGACGGCGACCAGTTGTGCAAGGACGCCGCCGTCGAGGTCGACTTCAACAGCATCGCCGCCGGTTATGCGGTGGACACGATTGCCGCACGACTCGAGGCGATGGGCATCCACGACTATCTCGCCGAGGTCACGGGTGAACTCAAAGCCTCCGGCAACAAGGCCGACGGTTCGCCATGGCGCATCGCACTGGAAGAACCACGCGATGATCAGCAGGTGGCGGAGCGCATTGTCTCCATCGACGGTTACGGCCTGTCCACTTCCGGCGACTACCGACATTATTTCGAGCAGGATGGAAAGCGTTATTCCCACACCTTCGATGCCCGCACCGGTACACCGGTCGCACACACACTGGCGTCGGTCACAGTGATTCATCCTTCGGCGTTGATGGCCGATGGCTTATCGACGCTGTTGTTGATACTCGGCCCGGAGCGCGGTTGGGATTACGCGGAAAAACACGGTATCGGCGCATTTTTTGTGATCCGTGCCGATACAGGATTCGTCACACGTACCAGTCACGCTTTTGAACGCATCAACGCTGGAAAAACCGAATGACTGCGGCGCTTCAAGCACTGAAAAGTGGCGTTGTAGTGCAGGCAAAACTAGCCTACGACGCGACCAAGGGTTAATGTGCGCGGCGTTGACGCTTCTATAGACTGTGTCCGGGTTCTGCACTGGCCCCAAATTGTTCCTTCATGCCACAGATTGGCGTGATTTAGCCGCAGGTGCCGATGGCGCCACGGCCTGTTCTGAGGAGTACGCATGGCTGTCTACAACTACGACGTGGTGGTGTTGGGTTCCGGCCCGGCGGGAGAAGGCGCGGCAATGAACGCCGCCAAAGCAGGGCGCAAGGTGGCGATGGTTGATAGCCGTCGCCAGGTCGGCGGCAACTGCACTCACTTGGGCACCATCCCGTCCAAGGCACTGCGTCACTCGGTCCGGCAGATCATGCAGTTCAACACCAACCCGATGTTCCGGGCCATTGGTGAGCCGCGCTGGTTCTCGTTCCCGGACGTGCTGAAAAGCGCCGAAAAAGTCATCTCCAAACAAGTCGCCTCGCGCACCGGCTACTACGCCCGTAACCGCGTCGACGTGTTCTTCGGCACCGGCAGCTTCGCCGACGAGCAAACCATCGAAGTGGTCTGCGCCAATGGCGTGGTCGAGAAACTGGTGGCCAAGCACATCATCATCGCCACCGGCTCGCGTCCGTATCGCCCGGCGGACATCGATTTCCACCACCCGCGTATCTACGATAGCGACACCATCCTCAGCCTCGGCCACACCCCGCGCAAACTCATCGTTTATGGCGCCGGCGTGATCGGTTGCGAATACGCCTCGATCTTCAGTGGTCTGGGTGTATTGGTTGAACTGGTGGACAACCGTGGCCAGTTGTTGAGCTTCCTCGACTCGGAAATTTCCCAGGCGTTGAGCTACCACTTCAGCAACAACAACATCACGGTTCGCCACAACGAAGACTACGACCGCGTCGAAGGCGTGGACAACGGCGTGATCCTGCACCTCAAGTCCGGCAAGAAGATCAAGGCCGATGCCTTGCTCTGGTGCAACGGCCGTACTGGCAATACCGATCAGCTCGGTCTGGAAAACATCGGCGTGAAGGTCAATGGCCGTGGCCAGATCGAAGTCGACGAAAATTACCGCACCGGCATCCAGAACATTTATGGCGCCGGTGACGTGATCGGCTGGCCGAGCCTGGCCAGTGCCGCTCATGACCAGGGCCGTTCCGCCGCTGGCAGTATCGTCGACAATGGCAGCTGGCGTTTCGTCAACGACGTGCCGACCGGCATCTACACCATTCCGGAGATCAGCTCGATCGGCAAGAACGAGCAAGAACTGACCCAGGCCAAGGTGCCGTACGAAGTGGGCAAGGCGTTTTTCAAGAGCATGGCGCGTGCGCAGATCGCCGGCGAGCCGCAAGGCATGCTGAAGATCCTGTTCCACCGCGAAACCCTGGAAGTGCTGGGCGTGCACTGCTTTGGTTATCAGGCCTCGGAGATCGTGCACATCGGCCAGGCGATCATGAACCAGCCGGGCGAACTCAACACCCTGAAGTATTTCGTCAACACCACGTTCAACTACCCGACCATGGCCGAAGCCTATCGGGTCGCGGCGTACGATGGCCTCAACCGGCTTTTTTGAGCGGCTCCGGCCGGTGGCCTGAGCCGGCCGGGGAGACCGATTTCAGCAATTCTCGAGCGTGGCAGTGGCCAAACCGGGAAAGTCTGTAATCAGGCTGTCAACGCCGAAGTCGGCGAGTCTGCGCATCAGCGCGGGCTCGTTGACTGTCCATACCGACACATGCAGCCCCTGGCGCTGCGCCTTTTGCAGGCGTTCCGGCGTACACAGGGTCCAGTTCAGCGCCAGAATCTCGCAGCCATAGCTTGCCGCGACCTTCAACGGGTCGAGCCAGGCGTACTCGGCCACCAGGCCACGGGAAACGTCCGGCACCAGGTCCAGCGCGGCCTTGAGCACTTCACGGGAGCTTGAGGTGATTGTCACCTTGTCCAGCAAACCATGACGTTGCGCCATTTCGCGGATCGCCAGAACGGTGGTCGCGGCGCGGGTGCGTGAGGCGCTTTTGACTTCCAGTTGCCAATGCTCGAAATCGCATTTTTCGAACAGTTCTTCCAGGGTCGGGATCGGGCACGGCTTGATCCAGCCAGGGCCACCCTTGCGCGCGTCATACGTCACCAGTTCGGCGGCCGTGTGCTCGGCGACCTTGCCGCGCCGGTCGGTGGTGCGTTTGAGCGTCGGGTCGTGGATGACCATCAACTCGCCGTCCTTGGACAGGTGCAAGTCCAGTTCGCAGCGGCGCACGCCGTGCTTGAGACATTCCTGAAAACTGGTCAGGGTATTTTCCGGTGCTTCGCCCTTGGCGCCGCGATGGCCGTAGATGAGGGTCACGGTTCTTCCTTAAATTAATTGCCTGATTCGAGTTGTTCGCGGGCCAGGCGTCGTTCCTGGGCCTGCTTTTGCAAGATATGCCGGGCCAACAGTTGCCGCTGGGCGTCGGTCAGGTGTTCGAATTCGGTGCCGACGTCAAAACCATCGCCCTTGCGGTCGCAATGAGTGACCCGAGCGCGCAGCAACAAACCCAAGGCTTGTGGCATCAGTACCAGCTTGACCGACAGGCGAGAGCCAGCGGCGATTGGCGTGGGGTGCTGGAAGTCGATGCCACCCTCGGAGATGATCACCGGCTGCGGTTCGCCAATTTGCCCGAGCACCGTCAGGGCGATGACCTGGCTCAGCAAATCGATGCGTTTGTTCTGGGACTTCAGGAACGCGGCAATGTTGCGGTCGCGCTCATTGATCTGGCGCAACAGGTGCTGCGACTCGAATTCGCTCAGGTGCAATTCGCTGAGCAGGTTGAAGAGTGGGGAAGCATCCTGCAACACTTCCTGGCCTGTGGCTTCGGTAGCGGACAGGGGCCGAATTTCCAGTGCGATCGTGTCCTCGATACGGTAGTATTCG
>NZ_RCNW01000262.1:0-1366 GCF_004307605.1 Pseudomonas sp. Sample_24 | reverse complement strand
GCCGGCCAGGCCGACCACGATGTTCAGCCCCAGGCCCAGCAGCACGTAGATCAGCCCGAGGATGACCACGCCCAGCAGGTAGGAGTTGGAGAAAAACGGGAATACCACGGCGATGACGATTACCAGCGGAATGATCCAGCGCAACCGCGATTTGTAGTCAGGCGCCAATACATGGACGCCGGAGCCGGTTGTTTCAAAACCTTCAAGGATTCTCAAGCCCTTGGGGGTTTGCAGGAACAAGCTCAGGGCGAAACGACCGGCCATGACAATGGCGACGATCCATGCCACCCGGGTGGTTTCCATGTTGAAGCCGTAGCCATCGAGCACAACGCCGACAATCGGCCCGAACACGATCAGGGCAATGAGGCCGGCAAGAATCGCGTCAACCAGACTTTTTTTGATATCAATGGTTTTTTTAGTGGTTGAAGACATCGCTTACACCTTCGACACAAGAGGACGGCCGAGCAGGCCTTGGGGCCGAAAGACCAGAACGAGAACCAGCAGCGAGAAGCTGAATACGTCTTTGTAGTCCGAGTTCACCAGGCCGGAAAACAGCGACTCGGAAATCCCCAGGATGATCCCGCCGAGCATGGCGCCAGGCAGCGAGCCAATCCCGCCGAGCACCGCAGCGGTGAACGCCTTGATCCCGATGATGAAGCCGGCATAGAAGTCGAAAGTGCCGTAGTTCATGGTGATCAGCACGCCGGCCAGGGCCGCCATCGCTGCACCGATGATGAATACGTAGGAAATCACCCGGTCGGTGTTGATCCCGAGGATCGAAGCCATCTTGCGGTCTTGCTGGGTTGCACGGCACATGCGGCCGAGCTTGGTGTACTTGATGATGTAGGTCAGCGCAGCCATGCCGACAAACGCGGCAACCAGAATGAACACCTTGGTGTAGGTCAACTGCACGAAACCGCTACCGACCTCGACACGCCAGGCCCCTGTGAGCAACGTGGGAACGCCTTGTTGCTTGGCGCCCTGGGCGATCTGGGCGTAGTTTTGCAGGATCAGCGAAATACCGATGGCGCTGATCAGTGGTGCCAGTCGGGTGGAATTACGCAGGGGTTTGTAGGCGACACGCTCGATGACCCAGCCATACACCGCCGTGACGACGATGGTGAAGATCAACGTGCCAAGCATCAGCAGCGGAAAGGATTCGATACCGAAGTAAGCCAGCAGAGCCAGACTGATTGCCGCCAGGTAAGCGGAAATCATGTAAACCTCGCCATGGGCGAAGTTGATCATGCCGATGATGCCATAGACCATTGTGTAGCCGATGGCGATCAGGCCATAGACCGACCCGAGGGTCAGGCCGTTGACCAGTTGCTGCAGGAAAATACCATCCATAACGCAATCTCACGCA
>NZ_RCNW01000098.1:0-1371 GCF_004307605.1 Pseudomonas sp. Sample_24 | reverse complement strand
CACGTTTCGGTATTACGATCCGGAGGTGGGGCGGTTTGTTACGCAGGATCCGATTTCTTTATCAGGAGGCATGAATTTTTACTCTTATGCGCCAAGCCCTAATAACTGGGTCGATCCGTTGGGTTGGTGCTCTACGAAATTGGGTAACAACATGGGAGCAAGCGCCGGGGATGGAATGGCAAATCACCATTTGATACCCGAAGAGCTAATAAAAAGCACTCAGTTCAAAAATATGTTTGGTAGGCTGAAAAAAATTGGTTGGGATCCGGATGGGGCGTCCAATGGGATTTTTCTACCTGGATCAAAAGATCTAGCCAAAACTACTGGCATGCCGGGGCACTGGTCGAATCACGGTCAGTACACTGAAGCTGTAAAAAACAAGTTGGTGAAACTTAACAATAACCTAAATAGCTTGACCAGATATAGATCTGGCGCTTGGTGTGAAAAATGTTCAAGCGTGGGCTTCTCAGGGTCTAGAAGGCGGGCTATTTAAACTTGATGCCATAACTGGTCGGTTACTTTAGAGGTGGAAAAATGAAGGGTTTATATATCATTGGTTATGAGCCGGATGGTGAGGGGGCGCCATACTTTTTTGATTTGAGTTGGACTCCCGATTTGCCAACCTTTCATTATCCCTCCGAAAATCCAGCGCAAGGTGCTTTGAGTGCCTGCTATCAAGCAATGGCTGATACTCCCCAATTGACGGCAGATTGGTTGCCAGATCATTTTTTGGCGTCCGAAAATTTTTTGGCTGTCTGCGATGCTTTCGAGTGCAAGTACGTTAGCAGGCCAGTTGAACTTTTTACTCAGGGTATGGCTAAGCAAGATAAGTCATATTTTTTCTTCGCTGTTGTCGAAAGACTGAGAGCTATGGATCTGGATAGTTCCTCTTTTGTGCTGGATAGTAATGTGAAGTCAGGCGCTCTCGATTTGAGTAGTTCAAATTATGAGCGTATTGATAAACTTGTTGTTTTAGATAGTGTTGAGTCTGATTTGTTCTATTTTGAAGAAATTCATGAGGTTGTATGCTCTGCTCGCTTCTTTAATGAATGTGTTGATAAACAAATCGATGGTCTTACCTTTAAAAAGATAGATGATGATTATCGGTACGCACCGTGGGATGATTTTTAGTTAGGCGATGCCGAATGTATGATGGTCAGAATCGGTTGTCTCGGGCCGAGACATTGGTTAATAGCAGGCTGGAAAGTACCGGTTAGTATCGGTACACCGGACAACTGATCGACAACGAAGAGTTCCGCTACGACGCCGCGGCGAACCGGCTGAACTTCAACACCAGCCAATTCGACCACGTCAAGGACAACCGTCTCAAGCGCTGGCGAGATCAGGAATATGCCTACGATGCGTGGGGCA
>NZ_RCNW01000391.1:0-1372 GCF_004307605.1 Pseudomonas sp. Sample_24 | reverse complement strand
GTGTTGTACATCGAGCCGTTATCGGCCGCGACCTTGTAGTTGAGCATGGTCGGGCACAGCGAACGGGCGTGACCCAGCAGGTCTTCGCGCACGATGTTGACGACGATGCCGCTCGGGCCGATGTTTTTCTGCGCGCCGGCGTAGATCATGCCGAAACGGGAAACATCCACCGGGCGAGACAGGATGTCCGAGGACATGTCGGCCACCAGCGGAACATCACCGGTTTCCGGAATCCACTGGAATTCCAGGCCGCCGATGGTTTCGTTCGGTGCGTAGTGAACGTAGGCCGCGTCTTTCGACAGCTTCCATTCGTTCTGGCCGGGAATGGCGAAGTAATCGTAAGGCTTGGCGGTCGCGGCGACGTTCACGTGACCATAGCGCGAAGCTTCTTCGATGGCTTTCTGCGACCAGATACCGGTGTCGATATAATCGGCAGAGCCGTTTTCCGGCAACAGGTTCAGCGGAATCTGCGCAAATTGCTGGCTGGCGCCGCCTTGCAGGAACAGCACTTTATAGTTCGAGGGGATATTCAGCAGATCACGCAGATCCTGCTCTGCCTTGGTGGCAATGGACACGAACTCATCGCTGCGATGGCTCATTTCCATGACCGACAGGCCCTTGCCGTGCCAATCGAGAAGTTCACCCTGGGCGCGCTTCAGGACAGCTTCGGGAAGCGCCGCAGGACCGGCACAGAAGTTATAGGCTCTCTTGCTCACATCCAATCTCGCTCTGATCTGGTGGTCACTTGAATCTTTTGGTCTGCGAATGATCGTTCCCACGCTCTGCGTGGGAATGTCGCTGGGGACGCTCCGCGTCCCATGACGCAGAGCGTCATTGGATGCGCTCCCACGCGGAGCGTGGGAGCGATCATTACGCGGAGCGTGGGAACGATCATTCGCAGTGTTGCAGATTTTCATACCGGACAAACAACAAGGGGGCGAATTCTCATCCGCCCCCTGTTTACCCGCTTATTCCTGTGGTTCTTCGTCAGCGGCGGCGTCGAGCTGCTGGTCGTCGGCGACATCATTGATTACGACGTCACCTTCGAACACTGCACCCTCTTCACCTTCCAGCTCTTCGCCCTCGACTTCCGAAGGCTCCTGAACCCGTTCCAGGCCGACCAGTGTTTCGTCATTGGCCAGTTTGATCAGGGTCACGCCCTGAGTGTTACGGCCCAGGCTGGAGACTTCGTCGACGCGAGTACGCACCAGCGTGCCCTGGTCGGAAATCAGCATGATTTCCTCGCCATCGAGCACCTGCACCGCGCCGACCAGACGACCGTTACGCTCGTTGCTGACCATGGCGATTACGCCCTGACCGCCACGCTTGTACTCAGGGAACTCGGTGATCGCGGTGCGCTTGCCATAACCGC
>NZ_RCNW01000248.1:0-9092 GCF_004307605.1 Pseudomonas sp. Sample_24 | reverse complement strand
CGATTTCGTCTTTCGAAGCCCACTGGAAGTTTTTCAGGAACTTGGCCACTTCCGGCGCCTTGGTTGCCAGCTCTTTGCTACCGATGCTGTTCACGGTTTCAGCCGCGCCATACACGCCTTTCGGGTCTTCGAGGAAACGCAATTTCCACTTGGCGAACATCCAGTGCGGTACCCAACCGGTCACGGCAATGGATTCGTTCTTCTTTTCGGCACGGGTCAGTTCGGCAATCATGCCCGCGCCGGAACTGGCCTTGAGCTGGTAACCGGTCAGGTCGTAGTCCTTGATGGCCTGCTCGGTTTTAAGCATCACGCCTGAACCGGCGTCGATGCCGACGATGCGTTTTTTGAAGCTGTCGTCGGTCTTCAGGTCTTCCAGTGACTTGGCCTTGACGTATTCCGGCACGATCAAGCCGATTTTTGCGTCCTTGAAGTTCGGACCGTAGTCGACCACCTGATCCTTGTTCTTGGCCCAGTAATCGCCGTGGGTCACCGGCAACCAGGCCGAGAGCATGGCGTCGAGTTTGCCGGTGGCTACACCCTGCCACATGATCCCGGTCGCGACGGCTTGCAGCTTCACGTCATATCCGAGTTTCTGCTTGATGACTTCAGCAGCTACGTGAGTCGTCGCGACGCTGTCGGACCAGCCGTCAACGTAACCGATGCTCAGGGTCTTGCTCTCGGCATTGGCGAATGTGGAACCCATCGCAAGTACCAGTGCGGCACCTGCACCTAAAAGTCGTCGCATCTTCATCGTTACTTCCCCGAAAGTGCTGCGCTCGACGGGTGCCGAGTCGCGTCAACGTATTGTTCTGGTGCACAGCGCCCCCATCACGCTTCACCGCAAACCCGTTCAATCATCAGCGCGTTTATCAACGAGGGTACTGACGCCTCCGATAATCAACCTGACGCTATAAGCGACCTGCTCTGCCAGCGACCTCAAGGCATCGAGAAACGACATCAGAACGCCATTAATCCTGAGGGCGACAAACGCCCCGGACAATCCGCCCGAACTTTGCATGTCAAAATCATGCGAGCCACCAAGCACAGTACAAATGCAGGTAACATGCGCCGCTTTGCTCCCAGACGGCCTGATCATGCCCGCGACATCTCGCTTTCCTTTTTTTGCTTATCTGTTCGCCTGCCTGCTGGGGCTTTTTGCCCTTTGTGGTTTCTGGTACGGCATTGGTAAACCGGTGACCCTGCCGGATGTCGCCAGCGCCACGCACAAACTGCAATGCGCCTCCTACACCCCGTTCGACAAAGACCAATCGCCGTTCGACGTACCGTTCAACCTGCGCCCGGAGCGCATGGACGCCGACCTCGCGCTGCTGTCCAAAAGCTTCGAATGCATCCGCACCTACTCCATGACCGGGCTCGAAGCCCTGCCCGACCTCGCACGTAAACACGGCTTGAAGTTGATGATCGGCGCCTGGGTCAACAGCAACACGGTGGATACCGAAAAAGAAGTCGACCTGCTGATTGCGTCGGCCAACGCCAACGCCGACGTGGTGACTGCTGTGATCGTCGGCAACGAAACCCTGCTGCGCAAAGAAGTCACCGGGGCACAACTGACCCGGCTGATCACCAAGGTCAAAAGCCAGGTCAAGCAACCCGTCACCTATGCCGACGTCTGGGAGTTTTGGCTCAAGCATCCGGAAATCGCGCCGGCCGTGGATTTCCTGACCATCCACTTGTTGCCGTACTGGGAAGACGATCCTTCGAACATCGATGCCGCACTGCAACAGGTCGCCGAAGTGCGTCAGGTGTTCGGCAACAAGTTCGCACCCAAGGACGTGATGATTGGCGAAACCGGCTGGCCCAGCGAAGGCCGTCAGCGCGAAACCGCCCTGCCGAGCCGGGTCAATGAAGCGAAATTCATTCGCGGTTTTGTCACCATGGCCGAGCAGCACGGCTGGCACTACAACCTGATCGAAGCCTTCGACCAGCCATGGAAACGCGCCAGTGAAGGCGCCGTGGGTGGCTACTGGGGGCTGTTCGATGCCGATCGGCAGGACAAAGGCGTGCTGGCCGGTCCGGTGTCGAACGTACCGTACTGGTCGCAGTGGCTGGTTGTGGGCGGCCTGATCTTTGTCGGGACGCTTGTGCTGGGCGGCCGCGTCCGCAGCACCCGCGCAGCGCTGGTCCTGCCTTTGTTTGCGGCATTGGCTGCGTGCTCCATCGGCGTGTGGGGCGACCTCGCCCGCGTGACTACCCGTTTCACCAGCGAGTGGTTGTGGGTGGCATTGCTGACTGCGTTGAACCTGTTGGTGCTGGTGCACGCCGCCCTGACGCTGAGTCCTCGTACAGGATGGCGAGCACAGGCGTTCAACGCACTTGAGCGTCGCTCAGGCTGGCTGGTTGCGGTGATCGGCTTTGCAGCGGCGGTGAGCATGCTGGAGCTGGTATTTGACCCGCGCTACCGCAGCTTCCCGAGCGTCGCGTTCATCGTGCCGGCACTGGTGTATCTGTGCCGTCCGGTGAGCGTGCCGCGCCGGGAAATCGCGTTGCTGACCTTCATCATCGGAGCGGGCATTGCGCCGCAGTTGTTCCGGGAAGGTCTGCAGAATCAGCAGGCTTGGGGCTGGGCGTTGGTGAGTGGGTTGATGGTGGCGGCGTTGTGGCGCTGCTTGCGCGTTCGCAAGGTTTAACCCTAATCAAATTTACGGCCCTCATCGCGGGCAAGCCCGCTCCCACAAGGATCGTTGTCGTTCACAATTGCGTGTTCGCCGATGAACCTGTGGGAGCGGGCTTGCCCGCGATGGCTGACAGTCAAGCGCTACGGGTTTCTCTGACCAACCGCAACCCCGCAATCACCACCGCAAACACCGCCAGCGTCGTGTTGTACAAGGCCAGAGCCGGAAAACCCAATGCCAGCGCCAATACCGCCAGCCACCACCCTGCCCGTCCCGGCACGACAAAGCCGATGATGGCAGCGGCCAGTGCGCCATAGCCCAGAATCTTGAAGTGAATCATCAGGCCCAGGTTCGAGCGAACCTGACATTCCCAGCGGCTCGCCTCATCCACGCAGAGGCCGACCCACTGTGCATCTTCCATAAAGCCATAACGCGCGCCATAACTGGCGGCCAGCCATAGAGGCAGCACAATGAGCAGCAGGATCACGGGCAGACGGCGGGACATGAAACACTCCAATCAACGAAAACGGCGGTCAGCTTAATCTCCCGACGGTCTTTCGCAAGCGCTAACAACAGTTAACTGGCCTTTCAATCGCTGCAAAGTGTATCGTCGAGCTACTATTACTCCGAATTAAGCCTGTTTGGTGCCGATGCGTGGCACTTTGGCGCAAATCCAGTGGTCATAGCCTGCGAACTTCATTCGGCACCTTCCTCTAAGGGATCTAGTCATGCTCCGTTCCTTGCGCTTCGCCGCCCTGTTTGGCGGCCTTATCTTGAGTGCGTCCGCACTGGCGGTCGACATCGACGCCGCCAGTTATGGCTATCCCCTGACTAACCCGTTCGAGGCAACCATTGCCACGACGCCACCGGATTTGCGTCCCGAACTGCCGCTTGACGACGACATCAATCAGTCGGATCGCAGCATCACCTTGCGCCCTGAGCGTGCGTTCGAACTGCCGGACAATTTTTGGGCAGTGAAGAAACTCACCTATCGCATCGCCACCCAGGATAAAGCGGCACCGCTGATTTTCCTGATCGCCGGCACGGGCGCGCGCTACGACAGCAGCCTCAACGAATACCTGAAAAAGCTCTACTACAAAGCCGGTTACCACGTGGTGCAATTGTCGTCGCCCACCAGTTTCGACTTCATGAGCGCCGCGTCCCGCTTCGCGACCCCGGGCATCACCAAGGAAGATGCCGAAGACATGTACCGGGTGATGCAATCCGTGCGGGCGCAGAACCCTAACGTACCGGTAACCGATTTCTACCTGACCGGTTACAGCCTCGGCGCATTGGATGCAGCCTTCGTCGCGCATCTGGACGAAACCCGCCGCAGCTTCAATTTCAAGAAGGTGCTGCTGCTCAACCCGCCGGTCAACCTCTACACCTCGATCACCAATCTCGACAAACTGGTACAGACCGAGGTCAAGGGCATCAACAACACCACTACCTTCTATGAGCTGGTACTGAACAAGTTGACCCGCTACTTCCAACAAAAGGGCTACATCGACCTCAACGATGCCCTGCTCTACGACTTCCAGCAGTCCAAGCAGCACCTCACCAACGAACAGATGGCCATGCTGATCGGTACCTCGTTCCGCTTCTCGGCGGCCGATATCGCCTTTACCTCGGACCTGATCAACCGCCGCGGCCTGATCACTCCCCCGAAAACACCGATTACAGAAGGCACCAGTCTCACCCCGTACCTCAAGCGTGCATTGCAGTGTGATTTCGACTGCTACATCACTGAACAGGTGATCCCGATGTGGCGTGCGCGCACCGACGGTGGCAGCCTGCTGCAACTGATCGACCAGGTGAGCTTGTACGCACTGAAGGATTACCTGCGCGACAGCCCGAAAATTGCCGTCATGCACAACGCTGACGACGTGATCCTCGGCCCGGGTGACCTCGGGTTCCTGCGCCAGACGTTCGGCGATCGCTTGACCGTTTACCCGCTGGGCGGCCATTGCGGCAACCTTAACTACCGCGTCAACAGCGACGCCATGCTGGAGTTCTTCCGTGGCTAAATATCTCCTGCTTATCGCTGCGTTACTCTGTGCAGGCGTTGCCAATGCCGACAACAGCAAAGCCAATGCTCCAGTCGTTGTCGACAGTGACGGTTTCAAGGAGCCGTTGAGCAAACTCAAATTCAACCCGGGGCTGGATCAGCGTGAGTTCGAACGTTCGACGCTCAGCGCACTGAACGTCTATGACCCGCTGGAAGAATGGAACCGTCGCGTTTACCACTTCAACTACCGGTTCGACCAATGGGTGTTCCTGCCGGTGGTCGATGGCTATCGCTACATCACGCCGAGCTTTTTGCGTACCGGCGTCAGCAACTTCTTCAATAACCTGGGCGACGTGCCAAACCTGTTGAACAGCCTGTTGCAGTTCAAGGGCCAGCGCTCCATGGAGATCACCGGTCGGCTGCTGCTCAACACCACCATTGGTATTGCCGGCCTGTGGGACCCGGCCACCGCCATGGGCCTGCCACGCCAGAGCGAGGACTTCGGCCAGACGCTGGGCTTCTATGGTGTTCCGGGCGGCGCCTACTTCGTACTGCCGATACTTGGCCCGTCGAACCTGCGTGACACTGGCGGCTTGTTGGTCGATTACAGCGCCGAGAACGCAATCAACTTCCTCAACGTTGCCGAAGTCAGCTCCAATCATCCGGAAGTCTGGGTCCTGCGTGGCGTCGACAAGCGCTATCAGACCAGCTTCCGCTATGGCCAGCTGAACTCGCCGTTCGAGTACGAGAAGGTGCGTTACGTGTACACCGAGTCGCGCAAACTGCAGATAGCCGAGTAATTCGGCGGCAACAAAAAAGGCCATTCGATTCCAGTCGAATGGCCTTTTTCATTTTGCGCGGCATACATCGCCAAGATCGCAGCCTGTAGGATCTATCGCAGGCTGCGTTATTTTCAGCCTCTCGCAACTTTCCAGATTTTGCTGATAGCCATCACCCCAAGCAACACCACCGCCCCAGCCACAATTCCCGCGACCGCATTGAGCAACGTTGGCACGATAAACCCGGCACCGCCCGCCGCTGCGCTGACACTTTCGATCCAGTGATGCACCACCGGCACGCCGTGGGTCAGGATGCCGCCACCCACCAGGAACATCGCCGCCGTGCCGATCACCGACAGGCTTTTCATCATGTACGGCGCCGCGCGCAGAATTGCCCCACCAATGCTTCTGGCCACCTGCCCCGACTTCTGGGTCAGCCACAGGCCCAAGTCGTCGAGCTTGACGATGCCAGCCACCAGCCCGTATACGCCGACAGTCATGACAATGGCGATGCCCGAGAGCACGACGATTTGCTGGGTCAGCGCCGAGTCAGCGACAACGCCAAGGGTAATGGCAATGATTTCTGCGGAAAGGATGAAATCGGTACGAATCGCGCCTTTGATCTTGTCCTTCTCGAACGCCACCAGGTCCACCGCCGGGTCCGCTACCGCCTCGACCAGTTCAGCATGTTCAGCCTGATCTTCGGCTTTGCTGTGCAAGAACTTGTGCGCAAGTTTCTCGAAGCCTTCGAAACACAGATAAGCGCCACCGACCATCAACAATGGCGTGACCAGCCATGGGATGAACGCGCTGATGGCAATTGCCGACGGCACCAGAATCAGCTTGTTGATGAACGAGCCCTTGGCTACCGCCCACACCACCGGAATTTCCCGTTCGGCACGCACACCGCTGACCTGCTGGGCATTGAGCGCCAGATCATCACCCAGCACGCCGGCCGTCTTCTTGGCGGCCATTTTGGTCATCAGGGCCACGTCATCCAGCACCGCAGCAATGTCGTCGATCAGCAACAGCAAACTGCTTCCTGCCATGAATCGGTTTCCTTCTTCAGTAAATGCGGTGCAGCATAGCGTGGCCGAGCGCCGCATGGTGCATTCTTGAGCGCCGCCGAACGCCGGTGCTACCATGCGCAACCGCCAGAACAGGCAAGGAACCCCCTGGTTTATGAGCACCATCCGCGAGCGCAACAAACAACTGATCCTGCGTGCCGCCAGTGAAGAATTTGCCGACAAGGGCTTCGCAGCGACCAAAACCAGCGATATCGCAGCCAAGGCGGGATTGCCCAAGCCCAACGTCTACTACTACTTCAAATCCAAGGAAAACCTCTACCGCGAGGTCCTGGAAAGTATCATCGAACCGATCCTTCAAGCCTCGACGCCATTCAACCCCGACGGCGTGCCCAGCGAAGTGCTGAGCGGCTACATTCGCTCGAAAATCCGCATCTCCCGCGACCTGCCTTTCGCCTCCAAGGTGTTTGCCAGCGAAATCATGCACGGCGCACCGCACCTGAGCACCGACCTGGTGGAACAGCTCAACAGCCAGGCCAAGCACAACATCGAGTGCATCCAGAGCTGGATCGACCGCGGCCAGATCGCCCCGATCGACCCCAACCACCTGATGTTCAGTATCTGGGCTGCGACCCAGACCTACGCCGACTTCGACTGGCAAATCACCGCCATCACCGGCAAGGCCAAGCTCGACGAAGAGGATTACGAAGCGGCTGCGCAGACGATTATTCGGTTGGTGCTCAAAGGCTGCGAGCCGGATTGATAGTCCGTGGTGGCCCATCGCTGGCAAGCCAGCTCCCACAGTTTTTTGTGTTGCACCCAATCTTGTGAACGACACACTTCTCTGTGGGAGCTGGCTTGCCAGCGATGAAGGCGACTCGATATTGACTCAAACCCAGACGGCGTCCCACAGCGGGTAATCACCAATTCTCGACCAGACCAGCCCGCAAGGGGTTGGCCACTACATAGCGCGCCATCTTCACCAGATCATCTTCCCGCCTTAACGCACGGTCGTGAAAGCCCTGCTGCCAAAGCGGCCCGTTCCTGTTACTGAAAAAATTCACCTCTCGAGTAACAAGCGACTTTGTCTCGCGCATTAGTCTGCGCAGTGAGGAGTTTTCCAGTTCGACCAGCCAATGAAAATGGTCTGGCATGACCACCCAGGCCAGTGATTTTGCCAATCCCAGATTCTGTGCCCGGCGAAATTGATGAACCACCAATCTGCCCAAAAAGAAGTCAGTAAAAATCGGCTCTCGATCCAGCGTGTTGGTCGTCAGCAAATAGATTCGACTGGGCTCGGCATAGCGGCCTGTTCGCAGACGGTTTGATGCGGGGAAATCAGGCATTCCGTTGCCTCTCTCATGATGAACTCATGAAAAGGCTAGACCGGGAAACTCTGAGCGGTAACACACACTTTTAGCTGGATGTGTCTGGCAGATTGCAATCGCTGGCAAGCCAGCTCCCACAGGTCTGATGGTGTCCGCAAAATATGTGAACACCCCAATCCTTGTGGGAGCTGGCTTGCCAGCGATGACGCTGGTTCAGTCGCCAAAGATCAAGCCACAACCCCCGCATCCGCCCTCAACCCCAACGCCTCGATCGCAGTGATCGCACACTGCTCATCCACATCCGACAGATCCCCGCTGATCCCCACCGCCCCAAGCACGTTCCCGTCCTGATTCCGAATCAGCACACCTCCGGGTGCCGGCACCACACTGCCCTGGCCCAGGCTGTTCAACGCGGCGATGAAGGCCGGGCGCTGTTGCGCGTCCAGTGCCAACAGGCGTGAGCCCTTGCCCAGGGCGATGGCGCCCCAGGCTTTGCCGATGGCGACCTGCGGGCGCAGCAGGCTGGCGCCGTCTTCGCGTTGCAGGGTGATCAGGTGTCCGCCAGCGTCCAGCACGGCGATGGTCAAGGGCGCTGCGCAGATTGCACGCCCTGCGGTGATGGCCTCGTTGACCAGGTTGACTGCGACTTTCAAGGTTAAAGCGCTCATGGTGCCGTCCTCATTTTGTTTTTCGGAAAGCCGTGGGACTGCGCCGTTGTGCCGCAGTCCGATGCCACAAATAGAACACAATGAATTATTTTTTTGTATACAATAATTATCGAAAAGCGCCACATGCGACGAAAAGCCACAGTAGAACGGGCTTCCGACGAATGAAACGAGCGCTTGAGAAAATGGATTGACCTGCGCCGTCCGCCGTGAATACACTCTGCGCAAAGCCACTTGTATACAATTACAAAACGTAAAGAGGCACAAAACCATGAGCAAAATGAGAGCAATCGAAGCCGCCGTTCTGGTGATGCGCCGTGAAGGGGTTGATACCGCTTTTGGCATCCCGGGTGCTGCCATCAACCCGCTGTACTCCGCCCTGCAAAAGGTCGGCGGCATCGATCACGTACTCGCTCGCCACGTTGAAGGCGCCTCGCACATGGCCGAGGGTTACACCCGCACCAAGGCCGGCAACATCGGCGTGTGCATCGGTACTTCCGGCCCTGCCGGCACCGACATGGTCACCGGGCTCTACAGCGCCTCGGCCGACTCGATTCCAATCCTCTGCATCACCGGGCAAGCACCCCGCGCCCGTATGCACAAGGAAGACTTCCAGGCTGTCGACATCACCAGCATCGTCAAGCCAGTGACCAA